>JASHQH010000210.1 GCA_030037635.1 Acidobacteriaceae bacterium | reverse complement strand
GGCCCGGCAATGTGCGCGAACTCGAGAATCTGATCCAGCGCATGATCGTAACCGTGCGGGGCGATGAAATTGGCGCTGCCGACGTGGCGCCGCGGATTCTGGCGCACAGCGCCAAAGCCCAGGAAGCCATCCTGGTGCCGCACGAAGGATGTGATTTCGATGATCAGATCCAGCAAATGGAGATCGCGTTGCTGACGACGGCGCTGCACCGCTCGAACGGCGGCAAAGCAGCGGCGGCGCGGCTGCTGCATCTGGATCTGCAGCGCATGAAGTACCTGTGCCGCAAGTATTCGCTCTGAGAGCGGCAAGCGGTTAAAAATTAACCCATACAGAGAGAATTTTTCACCGATGGGCCTGGGAAGACTCGGGCCGAAGCCGGAATTTTAGTGGAAATCCCCATCTTTTTGGCCCCAAATAGCCCCATTGGAGTTTGGCACGCGAAGTGCTCATTAGAGGGGCGTAGGCAAGTTCAGAAACCCCAAGGAGGATTCACCATGGCAGTTACGAAGAAGTCTTTGATCGGCAGCACAGTAAAGAGCACCCCGTCGGCTTCCGCCGCCTCGGCGAAATTGGCTGCGGCCAAGATCCAAACCGCGAAGCTACCATCGGCGAAGGTTCCGCTGGCGAAGGTCCCGTTGGCCAAGGATCCGTTGGCGAAGGTTCCGCTGGCCAAGGTTCCGTTGGCAAAGGTCCCGGTTATCTCGTAGGTGCAAACGGCGAAGGTGCACGCGGCCAATTGTTGAGCCCGCATCTCTCACACAGCTTGGAGAACGGCGCAAGGATGCGTTGTAATGCAGGTCTCCAAGAGGGGTTCCACGAGAAACGTTCTTTGGGGTGGCCAGCTCGAGCGTGGGCCTACGGGTCCACGCTCCGCAGGCCAGCGCAGAGAACCCCAAAGCACCATCTGTGGCCCGCTCAAGTCCCCCCCAGACAGCTCGCGGGGCCCCCGACGGTGCTCTGGTGACAAAACTTGATTTGCTTGAGTTTTTCCGCGGTCTGTGAAGCAGGCCCGTTCAAAGATCTGCATCGCCCCTAAGGGGGCTCAGTGGGTTGATTTGGTTCTTTCGCGCTGCGCCTAAACCCTGCACCGCTCGCGCTCTGCCCTCCCCTAGTCCCTTTCAGTTTCAGCCGGCTACCAGAGGTGGGTGCCGGCAAGATCTGAGAGCAAGCGAATCATACGCGCGGCCACGCTGTGGCGGCGCCCCAGAATCTTAACCTCTCCTGCAATTCCCAGAGATGGGTCCCCGGCTGATGCGGGCAGCGGCATCAGCGAACTGTAGTAGAGGGGCGTTTGCGTACCCTTGTATTTTTCGGCGTCGACCAGGCCCGCAGGCAGCGCGAAGGCTTCACCACCCGGCGGAGCCAGTTTCATGCGTATGACGGCAAACTCTCCCGGCAGGATGAGGGCGACCTCGGCTCCCGGAGGAATGCGGTCGAGCGCGGCAGCAGGAATGTAGACGCGCACGGAGCGCGATCCGGCGTCGGCGAGCTGAAGCACGGATCCGCCTGAGCCAATCCACTGGCCAATCAGCGACTCCGGATCCCTGGTGAGGATGACGCCGTCTGCGGGCGCTCTGATAACGAGCGATGTGCGCGCCTCTTCCGCCAGCGAGATCGCGTTGCGCGCGGCATTCTGCTCTGCCATCGCCGATCCGGCGCTTTCTCCACGCATCTCCGCGCCCACCACCTGGAAACGCGCCTGGCTGTTCTGGGCCGCGGCAGCGGCCTGCATGGAAGCTCCTGCCGGGCTGCTCATGCGCAGCAAAGGCTGGCCGGCCCGCACCGTATCGCCCTGCCGCACCATCACCTCGTCCACGCGCCCTGCCATGCTGGCATGCAACTCTTGCGAGTTGGTGGCTTCGATGGCATACCAGGCGTCCTCGCGGTCGGGCCAGATGGGCACAAACAAAATCGCCGCCACGGCAGCAGCGCACGCGAGCGGAATGGGGCGGAGAAGTTTGCTGCCGGCCAGATGCTCCTGCCAAAAGCTGCGGATCACTCGGCCAAGCGACCTGAGACGCGAGCGGAAAATGAAGAAACCCGCGATTCCTATGGGGATGATGGCAAGTTCGGCCAGCCATTTGGCTGCCACGTTATAGCCAAAGCGAAGCACCACGAACAGGATCATGTAACTGTAAGCGCCCGAAAGCAGGGCATAGAGGGCAAAGAAGGGCGCCCGGCGCCTGGGAATGATGACCGTTTCAACAGGCAGGCGCAGGATCTGCCTTTGAAACCAGCTCGACAGAAACTCAGTTGAGCGCTCTTTGAGCGTGGGAATACCGATAGCCTCAGTAAGAAAGTAGTATCCGTCGGCCTTGATGAGCGGATTCATATTGATGACAATGACGGCCAGGCCGGTGATGAGAATGACCTGGTAGGCGAAGTCGTGCAGCCAGGTGGCGGGCGCGCTATTGAGCCAGACCATCATGGCGAATCCACACAGGACGGTCTCAATCCAGATTCCCGCAATAATGGTTGCCAACCGCTGGGCCTTCGAAGCCGCAACCCACACCTCGGTGACATCCACATAGAATGCGGGCATGAGGTAAAGAAACATGAGCCCCATGGCGTGCACTTGGCCGCCAAAATGTTTGCACGTGAGTCCGTGCGCGCTCTCGTGGAAGAAGCCGATGACCAGCAGAAGAGTCCAGAATTGCACAATGTCGATGAAGCTCTTTTGGGTGAAGTTGTAATAGACGGCTACATCGGGGCCGATCATGCTCCACTTGGAGATGAACACCGTGGCCTCATAAGCGAAGAGCAGAACCATGGCCAGGACGCCCCAGCGGCTGTAGATGATGTTGCCGGCCTTGGCGTCGAGCCAGGTGAGATAGCGGTCTGGATCCCAGGCGGAAAACGTCATGTGCGCGACATTGAACTTGCTCTTGCTGTGGGCGCGGCGCTGCCGCTGCTCGGCCAGTTTCTGGCTGAGCGCAAGGTTTTTTTCCTGAGGACTTTTGTAGAAGAAACGAACTTCCTCAAGGCTGTCGGCAAAAGCGCGAATCTCGGCGATGTCGACAGGCGTGCCGGTGAGTGCCTGGTATTCCTCGGCGATTTCTTCAAAGGAACGCTGGCCGTCAAAGAGCCGCGCCAGTTGCCACTGAGGAGGCGTGAGGCGGCAATAATTGGCGCCGTCGCGCTGCATGATCCCGATCACGGGCTCGCCGTCGAGAGTATCGTCGCGCGTAATCAGGTTGGGGTCGAGAAGCGGAGGACGGCGCTGCTCCAGGCGGGTCCTGGGGATTTCAGGAAGAGCGGAGTCGAGGGCTTCGCTCAGGTTCATGGGGCCAGCCGAATCTGCATGCTCATTCCGGGCTTGAGAAGCGGCGAGGGGCGATCGACGGCGCCGATGACCTGGATGCTGGCGCTGGCCGGATCGATGACCGGGCTGAGGCGCAGAACGTGCCCCGCCTGTCGCAGGCCGGGGTAATCGGGGGTGGTGAGATCGAGCGCGGCACCCACGGTGAACTTGCGCATGGCTGATTCCGGGACGGTGAAGAGGACACGCAGCGGAGCTTCGGCCGTCACCCAGAAGAGGTTGTCGCCTTGCTTCACTTGCTGATCAGGCCGCGCGGAGACGCGGCCCACCACGCCGTCGAAGGGCGCAACGATGCGCGATTGGTCGAGTGCGACCTGAGTCGCGTTCAGTTCGGCTTCGGCCGCCATTTGCTCGCTCTGGTAGCGATCGACCTGGGCGGTGGTCTCGTCGACCTTGTACTTTGCGACTTCCCAGCTTTCCTGGCTTAGGATGTGACCGGCGAGGAGGGCATCGGCGCGGTGCAAATCGGCGCGGGCGCTTTCCTGCTCGGCCTTCCAATCGCGAACTTCGGCCTGGGCCGCGGCGATACGGGCTTTTTGCGCGGCGCAGTTGGCTTGCAGCATGCGGTCGTCGAGCTGCGCCAGCAGCTGGCCGGTGCGCACGCGATCGCCGATCTCGACAGCGATGCTCACGATCCTGCCATCGCGCTCTGCGCCCACGTCGGCCTGTTGCTCGGCCACCAGCGGGCCATACGCGGTGAAGGTTGCAGGCGCGGCTGCAGGCGGCGCGGGTGTATCGGCATTGGCCGCAACTGCGGGCGCATCGACGTGAGGGGGCGTTGTTTCAGAGGCAGACACTGCGCTGGGAGGCGCCGATTTGCATCCCAACACACAAAACAGCAGCGCGGCGCTCGCAATCGCGGAAGCGAGGGCGGGAAAACCGCATCGGTAGATTCGGGCGTTCATGGGATTCACCATCCGATCCAATTCCACAAAGTCTGCCAGAGCCAGAGCGCCGGCCGTCGCAACAGCACATATCCGGCAGGGCGCCAACCGATAAAAACCTTGGCATTGCCGCTCATTCCGGCGCGCAGCAATTCTGCCGGATTGGTGAGGGGAACCTCGACAGCAAAGGTTCGGTCCCCGGCGGTCGCTTCGGCCTCGGGGCTCACCCGGGAGACGGTTTCGTGCCAGGTGCGCTGCGGATAGGTGTCCAACTTGACTGCCGTGTGCTCGCCGGGGCGAATCAACACAACGTCCTGCTGCGCCACGGCGACGCGGCAAATGGCAGAGCTTAAATCGAGCACCTGGGCGAACGACGCGCCTGAGTCCAGATGCTCTCCGGCGGCATTTTGCAGGTTGGGCGTGGCTACTACGCCAGAGATGGGCGAGCGCAACTGTGCGCTTTCGACCTGGGCGCGAATGCGGGCGGCTTCAGAGCGCAGGAACTCAACCTGCGCGCGATCGGCGCCGGCCTGCGCGCTGCCGTGGGCGAGGTCGCCCTGCATCTGCAGCAGGGCTTCCTGGTAGCGCGCATCGGCGGCGGCAAGCCGCGAACGCCACTCCCAATCGTTCATTGAAGCCAGCACGTCTCCGGCATTCACGTGCTGGCCTTCGCGCACGAAAACGCGATCCACGTTTCCTGCTTCGGGAGCAGTGACAGTGACCAGATGCTGGGGCGCCACGACCGCCTCGCCGCCCACACGCATAGGAATAGGGCAGAAACACAGGAACAGTACCAACGCGGCCGC
>JASHQH010000209.1 GCA_030037635.1 Acidobacteriaceae bacterium | reverse complement strand
TCTCATGCCGCAATCGCACCAAGCGCGCAGGATTGCCAGTCACCTTGCCGTTGCGCAGAGCCTCTCGAAAGATGAGAGAGAACAACGCCCGGTAACGGTTCGCCGTCGCCGCGGTTTCCGTGTTCCTTGCAATCCAGCCGTCGATGTCCTCGGGTTTGATTTGATCGGCCTGCCTAGTCTCGAAATCGTGAAGGATTCGCTTCAGGCGCGATTCGATGTGGCCCTGGTCGCGGTGGTGCTTTTCGCTATAGCTTCGAATGTCCTCGGCAAGCTGCCCAAAACGGATAGACGCGCGCCGCATGTTCTCCGGCAGCTTCGCGCCCATGCGGATTTCATTCTTGCGCTTCTGATAGAGGGCCAGCGCATCGGACTTCCGGCCAACTCTCTCTCGGTGAAGGGCGCCGTTCTCACGATAGCGAATCCACCAAATTCCTGAGCCCGGAACCTTCTCCCAGACACCTGTGACCCTGGCTGATGATCTGCGCGGCATGGGGGAATGCCTCCTGGAGCGTATTGTACAAAAGTATCCCCAGAAGTATCCCCAGCAGCAATGATAGCTTTCTTGGTTCTACGTAAATTGTTTATTCTATGGTGGGCCCGGAGGGATTCGAACCCCCAACCAAGGGATTATGAGTCCCCTGCTCTAACCATTGAGCTACAGGCCCGAAAATGCGGCTAACATCTTGGTAATGAGCCCGCTTATCGACATCGATCCAAAATCCGTTTTGCACCACTTTGCAGCATGGCCACCGTTTTTTGGCCCCGGGTGTTCCTCTGTGCACCCGCCCGAGAATTAGAAGGAAAGCCAAATAAGGGTGAACAAGATCATTTGGCCCATCGCGCAGACCGGCCCCGCGATGGTTGAATAATGCAAGCCTCCGAAGTGCAGCCCATCAGAGCTCGAAAGTTGCCTTTCAACCCATCTATGATCGCACACTCCAAAGCGCGCTTCGTTCTTCCATGCGCCCGTGAACTACGTCAGTGTGGGCTTAGCGGGAGCCGAGTAAGTGAGCAGGAATTGCAGGGTGTGATCTGCAGCCAGGAAGTAGGCGCGTGAAGGCCGGGATCGGGTGCGCCGAGGGCAAGCAATGCGCGGCCATGAAATATCAATAAGTTATTCATCAGTGCGGTGGAGCGATGCTCTCGTTCTCCGCTTGCATCGCCCGGCGAGCGCGCGCCAGGCGGCCCTTGGCGGCCGCGCTATTCTCTTCGATTCGCCAAGCCCGTTTATAGTTAGCGGCAGCCGCGGCGTAATTGCCCTTGTGCATCTGTTGGTCGGCCAAATGGAAATAACGCTGCGCGGAACGTGTCATGGCTCCGCGGGACCCCGGCGCCGAGGCCGTTCGGCCAGGAACCCTCGAGATCGCCACAGCATGAGACCCTCCGCTTGACCTCGATGCGACGCGTGAAGTAGCTCCGCGAGATTTGCGTTTCGGACTCATCATCCGATGCGTCGTGGTTGTCGATGATGTTGCCTTCGGGGATGCCGCCTCGACCGCAGCGTCCCGGACAGCGTCGGGCTGGGGGGGCACTTCAGGCACGACGGAGGGATTCTCGGCGACGGAGGTTGGTCCGGGCGGAGATGGAGAATCCGGCGAGTTGAGCTGCCGGGGCGAGCTGTGCGATTGGGGGCCAGGTATCGGCCCGGTTCGATGAAATGCAACCATGAAACCCGCGCACAGTGACAACGCACCGATCGCGGCTGCAAGCCCGTAAATTACAACTCTCGACAGTTGAAGTCGAGGCGCAGGCGGCCTCGACGTTGAACGATTCCGCGACGCAAGTCTCAAGCAGTAGATGATCGGCGCAAAAGCGCGGTTCCAGTAGATGATCGGCGCAAAAGCGCGGTCCAGGGCATCCCTGGGCGCAATTTCCGCACGATCGATTACCGTGGCTTCCATTTCCGCTTCTTCGTTTTTCACAGCCGGCGCCCCATCGGCCTTCATGGCAGGCGCAGCGGCAATCGGCATTGCCGGCGGCGCGAGGTATTGGCCGGCCCTTGGCTGAGGCAACGTCGCTTTCACTGCCAGCGAACCGTCAGTTTTCGCGCCCAGCGGAGCGCCGATCTCGATCGCTGGAGGCACAAAGTCCTCAACTACGCCGATCTGCAGTGATGGCTCGTATTCACGCGAAATCGCCGCCGCGTGCTGAAGAAAAAGATTGTTGATGAGCGCAGTCTGGCGCGCGTTTAACAGGAGAGGCGAGAGCTCGTGAAAGTTGCGGAAGGTCCAAAGCAGATAAATGCGTTGCCAAAAGGAGGAGGGCTCAACGGCAACGGATCCTTGCTGCGTTTGGAGCACCAAGAAGCCGGATTCAAGCTTGTTCAGAAGCACGGATCACCCCCGTGATACAGGGTGCAGCTTGCGTGACAGAAGGGTCGAATCGCGACCTATCGATAACATCCGCCGATCACGATGGCCGAACAGCTTTGCAAGCGAGCTGCAAAGGGTTTCACGGCTGAGCCCTGCCGCATCCTACCGCCCAATCGTTGAAAACCGCCAAGGGGGGAATTGGCATCGCTTTCCAACGCCCAAATCGGAGTCCCCGACTTAGACCCCGCATCCCGGCAAAAGTTGCGCTACAGGTTTCTATGCCAAATTATGCTGAAAAGTCGCCGGAAGTCGGGCGCTTCCCGGGTGCGCGGCGCAAGTTGAAGCACGCTGGTCCGAGGCGCGTGGTATTCGGTTGACACTCCGCTGCGACGGGATTACACTCCCTCTCGCCACCGCAACAAATTCCCGGGCAAGACGAGGTCAATCTCCACTGTTCCCAAACACCGTGGCTCTACGAGGTGATTTTCCCATGCGTCGACTCTACGCGGCTCTATTTTTGCTCTCACTCTCTTCTTACGCCGCCGGGCCATCGTCAGATGTGCCACTTCGCGGTTATACAGCCCCCGATTCGGCCACTGAGGTGCAGTGGGAACAGAAGTTCCGCGCCATCCCCGATACCAATCGCATTCGCGAGAACATGCGGCGGCTTTCCGCGCGCCCGCATCACGTGGGTTCGCCTTACGACAAAGACAATGCAGAATGGTTGCTGGCGCAGTTGAAGTCCTACGGACTGGACGCGAAGATCGAGCAGTTCGAGGCTCTGTTTCCCACTCCCAAGTCGCGCAAGCTTGAGTTGCTGGGGGCACAAAGGTTCGTTGCCAAATTGGAGGAGCCGACGCTGGCCGTTGACCCCACCTCCGGCCAGAAGGACGAGCAGTTGCCAACCTACAATGCATACTCGCGTAATGGCGATGTCACCGCCCCGCTCGTCTATGTGAATTACGGCGCACCCGCGGATTACGAACAACTCGATGCGATGGGCGTCTCCGTCAAGGGCGCCATCGTGATCGCTCGCTATGGTGAAACCTGGCGCGGTATCAAGCCCAAGCTCGCAGCTCAACACGGCGCTGTCGGCTGCATTATTTATTCCGACCCCAAAGACGATGGCTATGCCCGCGGCGATACCTACCCTGACGGGCCGATGCGCCCGCCCGACGGCGTGCAGCGCGGCAGCGTGATGGACATGCCGATTTATCCCGGCGATCCGCAGACTCCGGGCGTGGGCGCTGTGCCCGGTGTCAAACTCATCCCCTTGGATCAGGTGCAGACCATCACCAAGATTCCTGTTCTGCCGATCTCTTACGCCGATGCCAAACCTTTTCTCCTCGCTCTGGAAGGCCAGACCGTGCCTGAAAACTGGCGTGGAGGCTTGCCGATCACTTACAAGACCGGCCCCAGCAAAACCATGGCTCACCTCGCGGTTGCCTTCAACTGGGACCGCAAACCGCTTTACGACGTCGTGGCCACCATTCCGGGTTCCACCTTCCCCGATCAATGGGTCATCCGCGGCAATCATCACGACGCCTGGGTCAACGGTGCCGACGACCCGCTCAGTGGAACCAGCGCCGAGCTCGAGGAGGCGCGGACCTTCGGTGAATTGCTGAAGCAGGGATGGAAGCCCCAGCGCACCATTATCTATTGCTTTTGGGACGGCGAAGAGCCGGCCTTGCTGGGATCGACTGAGTGGGCCGAGTACCACGCCGATGAGTTGAAGAAGCACGCAGTCGTCTACTTCAATTCTGACAGCAACGCCCGCGGTTTTTTCCGCGCGGAGGGGTCGCATTCCCTCGAGAACTTCGTGAACGCGGTTACGAAAGATATCGAGGATCCCGAAACAAATATGTCGGTTTGGAAGCGGCAACGGCTAGCCAACGAGGTCAGGCAGACTCCGCAAATGCGCGCCGAGCTGCCCGAGTCGAGAGGGGAAGATCGGGCCCGGCCCGATACGCGCATCGCAGCTTTGGGCTCCGGCTCTGATTACACGGTCTTCATTGATCACCTGGGCATAGCCAGCGTGAACCTCGGCTACGGTGGCGAGGACGAAGGTGGCGGACAGTATCACTCGGTGTACGACGACTTCTACTACTACACCCATTTTATGGACACGGACTTTGTCTACGGGCGTGCTCTGGCGCAGACTGCCGGTACGATGATGATGCGCATGGCCGATGCAGACATGATTCCATATCAATTTACCGATCAGGCGGACACAATTCATCGTTATGTGACGGAAGTTAAGCGCCTGGCTGACACCATGCGCACCGAGATCAAGGATCGCAATATGAATATCGCCGAGGGCGCGTACAAGGCGGCGGCCGATCCCAAAAAAGTGAGCGTCGTGCCTCCCGTTGAAACTGTCCCGCCTTACTTCAACTTCGCGCCGCTCGACCAGGCGTCGGACGATTTGACCGCCGCGGCCGCTGATTACGAGAAATCTTTCGCGGCGCACGGCGCGAGCGGCAATGCTCAGGTAAACGCGGAGTTGATTCAGACCGAACGCGCGCTCACTGATCCCGGGGGCTTGCCCAACCGTCCATGGTTTCAGAACATGGTCTATGCGCCGGGAATGTACACCGGTTATGGCGTCAAGACGCTGCCCGCCGTGCGGGAAGCGATCGAACAGAAACAGTGGGCGATCGTCGATACTCAGATCGCCAGAACCGCCGCCGCCATTGAGCGCGAGGTGGAAGTGTTGAAAGCTGCCTCCAAGATACTTTCGGGCAGCTGATCGTAACGGAGATCGAAAGTTAGCCTGTCGGATTTTGGGTCGGTTCATCCTCTTGCCGCAGCCTTTCTCTACTCAACCCGAAGTGACTTGGGAGGAAACTTGGAATTCGTGATCAGGAGCTATGCGAGGTCGTTGCGCCTCACGGGCGCATCGCTGCTCATCATCGCCGGCTTCATACCGCCTCTTGGTGGTCAAGGCGCCCAGGCTGCCCGTGGCAATCGCGCAGAGGAGCCCGGATCATCCCAGGAGAACTCCTCGCCCGATCAAAAAAAGGAAAACCCGCTGCCCATTCCTCCGAAATCCAAGATTGACACTAAGCACGACTGGACCGCCGGGTCGCGAACAGTCCACTACACGGCGACAGCGGGAACGCTGCTCATCAATGACGACCACAACAAGCCATCGCCAGCATTTTCTATGTCGCTTACACCGAAGATGGCGTTCCCGCGAAATCCCGTCCCATCACTTTCCTCTGCAACGGCGGCCCTGGATCGGCCAGCATCTGGCTGCACATGGGGTCGGTCCCGTGCGACCCATCGTTTGAAGCCGGCCTCATCAGTTGAATTCGGGTCCGAACGAGATTCGCCTCACTGAGCGATCTGTGAGGATTTGAACTTGGATGTGAATTGTGCGAGTCGTTCTTGCACTGTGTTGCACCGTGTTCGTGTCGTAGGCGTTGCGGCGTGTTCTAACTCCGCGAACGCCGCCAAGAAAACCACCCCCGGGGGGAGGGGGGTGGGGAAGCATCGAAAGTGCCCCGCGCTAAATGTTCCCGCGAGCGAGTCAGCGCAAATGCGCCGCGTAGAGTGCGTGGTGCGCGAGGATGAATAGGGTTTTGCGGTCCGGACCACCGAAGACGATTTGCAATGGACGCTCAGGCACGTCAATCTCCGCAAGCTGCTTCCCTAGCGGTGAATAGGCGAAGATCTGTCCGTTGGCAACATAAACATTGCCGTTGCCGTCGACGGCGACACTTTCGCCCCCACGCTGCACAAAGGGCTTGAGTTCGGCCAGCGAGCCGTCAGAGTTGACGCGGGCGCTATAGGTGATATCTTCCGACTCACTGCTGACATACACGCGCTGGCCCGGGTCAGCGCTGATGAAGCCGTACGTGTCCAGATTGTCGCTGAAGCGCCAGCCGGAGGTTTCGTCCGCAGGACCCTGCTGGAAGACGCGGCGTGCCGCGAGAAATACGCTGCCGTCCGTTGAGACATATTCGCGTTTCTTGGGTGCCGTCGCATCTGCCGCGAACAATTCGGCTAATGTGGTAAATCGCATCGTCTCCAGATTGAGCTGGTCTTTAAACTCGCCATTATTCCACCAGTTAACAGGAAGGATGACGGACGCCCCTGCACGAGGCTGCGCGGGCTGCGGCCCAAGAAGCATCAGATCTTCGGCAGAGCTTGAAGGATTGAATGTGTAGACCGTTCCTTCGGGTCCAGCAGACGAAACGACGAGCAAGTTGCCCGACTTGTCGAAGGCAAGGTTGACGGGATCTAGAGGATCGTCGCGTACGACGGCGAGACCTTCTTTCTGCGACCACGAGTAGATGCGCTGGTTGTGATGATCGACGAAGTAGAGCTTGCCCTGTGCATCAATCGCTGCACCGGATATGGAAAAGAAAGCATCCTCCAACTTCTGGACGGCGGTTCCAGGCGCGAGGAGGGCTGATGCGTCAGCCGGAACGGGCTGGGGCGGATCGGCGGGGATATTGAGAACCGCAAATTCGCGCTCGCGCACTTCAAGATGATGGGTCACATCCTGGATGGCGTTCTCGAAGGGAAATTTGCTTACGCGCAGAAACGTGCCGCATCCGTTGTTGTCGCAAATGGCGTAGCCACTCTCGGCGTTCACGTGAACGTTACGAAAGCGAATGTCGGATGAGTTGTAGATGCGAACAGCGGACGGGAACGGCGCTCGCGAGCGAGTGACGCGATACGCGTGGTAGTTGGCGAAGGTCAGGTTGCGTGAATCGTCGATTTCGAGCGAAACCGCCTCGGGGCTTTCGCCGGCTTCTTCCTCGGTCTGGGGAGCGTTGATGTCCCAGTTCTCCGCGTGGTCGAATTTGATTTCATTGCGCACGTGGTGCTCGTTGGAGAGTTCGTAAACGTGGCCGGCAGTTTTGGTGTTCGTGACCTCGAAGCCGGCTTGCGCGAAAGTATTCGGTGTCCAGATGTCGGCGAATGTGCCCCCTCCACCGTCGGCGATCCAGAGGCTCGGATATTGGCTATCCCAGCGCTTACGCAGGTCGGGGTCGGCGGTGTGGTTGTTGTTATAGGGGCTGAAGCCGCTGCCGTGGCCGCCAAGGAAACGCACGTCGTCGATGAGCGACTGTTCGCCTGCTTTCCAGAGCACGGCTACTGCGCGCGCATTGATGCCTCCGGTAAACATGCCGATGCCACTGAGAATATTTGTGCCACCCGGCGGCGCCAGAATCATGGGTTTGGGTGCGCCAATACCCTGGTAACCAGGAGTCTCATCAAGCAGATCGATCTGGGTAAGTGTGGGGTGCAGTCCGATGAGTACGGTGTCGCGTTTGAGCCTGAGCGTGTCGCGCACCACATAATGGCCACTTGGAAAGTAGAGCACGCGGTGCGCTTCGATGGCCTGCCGCAAGGCAGCGGTGTCGTTTGTGGTGCCGTCGCCCTTGACGCCGAGATCGTGCACGTTGACCCAGTCGCTCGAGGGAGGCAGGGCGCGGATTGCAGGCGGTTGCGGCGCAGGCATTGCGGTGAGGGGTTCTGCCTCGTACTGCATGCCTATTGCGCCCATTCGGCCTTCGCCGGGGACGATCAGCCCGTAGTTGAAGGTTTTGACCTGATAGATTGCGCCCTTGCCGGCAATGATTTCGCCGCTTTCGCGGAACTGCGCAAAGATTGGCGCATCGGCGAAAATCGCATTTTCGAAGCCGATCTCGGCCAGGGGGCTTTCCTCTTTGCTGATGGTTACGACCGCGCGTTCGATCCGCTCGAAGCGGCAGTCCTTTACCCAAAGCTGGTCTGGATAACCCTCGTCAATATCGATAGCTTTGGGCACGTCGCGGAAAGAGTCGCGGATCAGCGTGAGGCCGGCTTCGTGCTCACGGATGGCAGATTCCCGCTGGCCTTCGAAAGTGGAGTCGAGCAGCGTGAACTGCCAGGCAGGCGAGGTCTTTTCAGTGAGAATGCCGTAGCGTCCGCCATGGAAGTGCAGGTCTTCAGCCTCGTTTCCGACCATGTAGATCCCGGCCAGGCCGGAGCCAATGCGGAAGTCCATGTGGGTGAGAAAAGAGTGTTGCGCCACATGGAAACGGATGGCCACGGCGGCAGGATTGCCGTCGCCGATTTCGATATCGATGTTGCTCATCGCCGAGTAAAACGTGTCTTGGTTGGCGTCGGCTATCTTCGCGTTCGGAGGAACGGAGCCTGGCGGTGGAAATGGGATAGAGCCATCCAAATGCGCGGTCGCGCTGGGACCGAGGCCGGCGAAAATTACGAGCACACCCATTCCCTGCTGGAAGCCTGGCGTTTGGGGCGGTAGGACGAAGGCAGGACGCGTGGCACCGTAGCCAATCAGTCGAACGCCGGGCCAGATGTAGATAGTGCGCGTGAGCGTGTAGCGGCCCTCACGGATGAAGACGATGCCCTCACGGCCTGCGCCTTCGGCCTTGTCGATGGCGGCCTGCAGCGCAGTTGAGCTGTCGGCGTTGGCACCGGACGCCTCGAAATAAACAGCTTTGGGATCATCAGGACGCGTCGCGATCACCGACGTGGCGAAGGCCGCTGGACAGACGCAGAACGTGAGAGCGCAAAACAGAGTTCTCTTCAAGATTGTCCGCCACGCGAGCTTAGGATCCAGCATAGTTCATCGCCTCCAAAGTGGGTTTTGGTGTGACCAGGAACTTTCCATGGAGCGGAAGTCTCGTAATCTCGCCAGAACCAGCCGTGCTTTGGGAACGCGGCGAGAATGGGGGCGGAATAGATTCTGGCAACGTGCGGCTGCTGTAAGATTCTCCATATGCAAGTGAGAAAGGCAGTTATCACAGCAGCAGGCAGAGACCAGCGCAACCTGCCGGTGCAAACGCTTATCGACCGGGAGGGAGAAGAGCGCTCGGTCCTCAGCCTGGTAGTAAGAGAGGCGGTACGAGCCGGCATCACAGACGTTTGCATCGTGGTTTGGCCGGGAGATCAGGAACCCTATGGGAGGCTCCTCGCAGATGATGGAGCGCACCTGACCTTTGTGCAACAGAAGGAAGCGCGAGGCTATGCGCATGCTGTAGCGTGCGCGCAGAGCTTCGTCAAGGACGAGCCGTTTCTCCATTTCGTTGGCGATCATATTTACGTTGGCGCGGAACCGAGCGGAGCCGCAAAGCGGCTGGTGGAAGCGGCGTCGGTTGAAGGGTGTGCTGTCTCGGCCGTACAGGTGACGCGAGAAGCTTTGTTGCCCTTTTACGGCACCGTCGGAGGCCAGCCCTTGCCACGCAAGCCGGGCTTCTATCGTGTGGATACGGTTCTGGAGAAGCCGTCACCGACCGAAGCCGAGCAGCGCCTAATAGTTCCCGGGCTTCGCGGCGGCCAATACCTTTGCTTTTACGGGATGCACGTGCTCACGCCAGTGGTCTTCGAAATTCTCTCCGCATTTCTATCGGAGTCACCAACGGCGCGGCCAAGTCTTTCGTCAGCGCTTGCCGTGTTGGCACAGCGCGAGCAATATTTGGCCATGGTTCAGGCAGGACAGCGTTTCGATGTGGGAGTGAAATATGGCCTGTTTACCGCACAACTGGCCCTGGCACTGAGCGGGCAGGACCGCGACGAAGTTCTCAATCAGCTGCTCAACGTTTTGGCTGTTCGTGAGATGTTGTCCGCGAAAGGGGCCTAAGCGTGAGCGGACTTTGGGAAATCATCAAGGCAACTGATCCGGAGTTACGCAACCGCCCTCTCGACGCATTTTGCCGGAACGCTACGGCGAACGAGCTGCTGGCTGAAGCGTCGCAACTCGAAGGCCTGAGGCGCTCCAGCGAAAACCTCTACGAGCGGGTTCGAGCACTCTTTTTTCTCCATGCGATTCACCGTTTTCATCTGCCGGCAAGGCGGGAGATTGGAATCGGGGGAGCTCTAATACCCTTTGCCGGTTACGAGAAATTGCTCAGCCGGCGATATGAAGAGGCCATTGCAATCTTCCTGGCGGCTCAGACCGCCGAAGGGCCGAGCGGCGGATTATCGAGCGCGCTTTCATCGGCTTACCGCGGGCTCGCTTTTCAGACGCTTGCCGACCAGGTAAGACGCAGCGTGCGATCGGTACGCGGCAATCAGTGGATGTTTCGCAGCGGGCACCCGGCCGATTACCCGCTGCGCCTGCGCAGAGAGCTGCTCAATCGAGAACCCGGAGATCCGTATCCGATTCTGCATGAATCCACGCCGGTGCGGATGGACCTTAGTCACAGCGGCTGGAGCGACATCTTTTTTCTGGGCATGGATCTGCCTGAAATGGCGCGCGTGCTTAATGTCTCCATCGACCTCGCAATCCATGGAGCGGGTGTGCATGGGCCGAGCCCGCCCGTCGAAGCCTATCTGCGCGTCATCGATCGCCCCGTCATCCGCCTGGTGAGTGTGGATCTGGATGCGACCGCGGAAATCAGCGACCTGCGAGAGCTTTTTGACTTTGGCCGCGACTATCTGGGATTGCTCAAGGCGGCTGTGATCGCTTCGGGATTTGTGCCGCCCGGCTTGGAAGGTTCAGGTCATCCGCTTGCCGATTTGCTTGCTCAGTTGATGCAGCGGAGCGGCGCGGGTATTGAGATCGTCAGCAAAGTGAACAATATCCCCAAGGGTTCGCGGCTGGCGGTTTCCACCACACTGCTCGCATCGCTGATTACGGTGTGCATGCGCGCCACGGGCCAGACTTCGTGCATCGCGGGCTGTTTGACAGAGGCGGAGCGTCGCGTTGTGGCTGGGCGCGCTATTCTCGGTGAGTGGTTGGGAGGGTCAGGGGGCGGATGGCAGGACTCAGGGGGTGTGTGGCCGGGGATCAAGCTGATTGAGGGAGTGCGGGCAGGCGAGAGCGATCCTGAATTCGGCGTCAGCCGCGGCAGGTTGCTGCCGGATCACTGCGTTCTCACCCACGCCGAAGTCAGCGGAGAGACACGCCGGCGGCTGCAAGAAAGCCTTGTTCTCGTCCATGGCGGAATGGCACAGGATGTTGGACCCATTCTGGAAATGGTGACCGAGAGATACCTGCTTCGCTGCGATGCCGAATGGAAGGCTCGCCAGGCGGCATTCACGATTCTGGACGAAATTCTCGCGGATCTGCGCAGGGGAGATGTGCGCGCAGTTGGCAAGGCGACGCAAAGGAACTTCGACGGGCCAATTCAAACCATCATTCCCTGGGCGAGCAATTTTTTTACCGAGACTCTCATCAGAGGGGTGCGGGGTGTCTTTGGAGACGCTTTTTGGGGCTTCTGGATGCTGGGAGGTATGTCGGGCGGTGGAATGGGCTTTATCTTCGATCCGCAACGCAAGGCGGAGGCGCAAATCCGCCTGCAAGCCCTGATGAAGGAAGTGAGTGGCAGGCTCTCCGATGGCATTGCCTTTGCCATGGAACCGGTTGTTTACGACTTCCGCATCAATGAACGCGGGACGTTCGCAGAGTTTACAACCGGCAGCGCTGCGGTATTGCCCGACGGCTACTACAACATCGTGCTGCCTGCCATGCTGAGGAAAGATCAGCGCCTGCTGTCGGCCTGTGAGCGCGCGGACCTGGAGCGATTCAGTGCTCTCTGCCATGATGTTCCGGGCGCCCGCGACCGAAGCCGGGACCTCCTTGATCGGCTGCTGCCGCGCGGCGATCACGACGAAGGGCACGGCGATTCGCTCGATTCGTTGCTGGCGCAGAATGGCTTCGATCGGATTCAGCATGAACGCATCCAGGCCGAGCTGCGCGCCGGCCATATCGGACTTGCGCAGAACCGGCTTCCCGCGACGGTGCAGATTGAAGATGCTGCAGCCGACAAGCTCTTTGATGCAAGACCGGAGATCGATGCGGGATACCGTTCGCTGGGAGAAGATGCGCTTGCGTCTGGAGCTGTGGCTGTCGTTACTCTGAGCGGAGGTGTGGGGAGCCGCTGGACGAGAGGCGCGGGTGTGGTGAAAGCGCTTAGCCCTTTCTGCCGCCTGGCGCAAACACATCGCACCTTCCTCGAGGTGCATCTGGCAAAGAGCCGGCGCAGCGGGCGACTCTTCGGCTGTACCGTGCCTCATGTCATCACCACAAGTTACCTCACTCATGGGGCCATCGATGAGCATCTTCGCTGTGAGCGAAATTACGGATATCCAGGGCCGCTTTACCTGTCGCGGGGACAAAGCGTTGGTTTGCGGCTGATCCCCACCGTGCGGGAACTTCATTTTGCATGGGAAGAAACGCCACAGCAGCTGCTCGACTCTCAGGCGCAAAAGGTGCGCGACAGCGTGCGTGCTGCGCTGATAGCGTGGGCGCAGCAATCGGGCGAGGCCAGTGACTACACCAATAATCTTCCCTTGCAATGCCTGCATCCGGTGGGGCATTGGTACGAAGTGCCGAATCTTTTTCGCAGCGGCATACTAAAAAAGCTGCTTGATGTGCGGCCCCAGTTGCGCCATCTCATGGTGCACAACGTGGACACGGTGGGGGCTGATCTCGATCCCGGCATCCTGGGATGGCACATGGCGCGCAAGGCGGCGATGACGGTGGAAGTCGTGCCGCGGTGCATCGAGGACCGCGGCGGCGGCCTGGCATGCGTCGACGGACGCATGCGTCTCGTGGAAGGGCTGGCATTACCTTCAGAAGAGACGGAGTTCAGGCTTTCCTATTACAACTCCAATACGTTCTGGATCGACATTGATGCACTGCTTCACGTCTTTTCCTTGAGCAGGGACGACCTGCCGAATCAAGACAAGGTTGCCGCCGCTGTCCGCGCCATGGCAGCTCGCATGCCGACCTACATCACGCTCAAAGATGTGAAGAAACGGTGGGGCAAGGGGCAGGAAGACATTTATCCGGTGGTACAGTTCGAAAAGCTGTGGGGCGATACGACGGCGCTCCCGCAAATGGCGTGTGAGTATGTGATTGTGCCGCGCATGCGCGGCCAGCAACTGAAGGAACCCGCACAACTGGATGCCTGGCTTCGCGACGGCTCGGCGGACTACGTGACCAGCTTGTGCGAGTTTGGGGCGCGATGAGCGAGAGGATTGGTTCTGGGCGGGTCGTTGCCGATGTTATTCTCGCCACGTGTGTGTGAAATATGACGACTCCAGTGCAGCCCTCAGCCGGCGAAACAGTGCGTAAGGTTTCCTTGTCAGGATTTCACCTGCTCAATTCCCCGCGCCTGAACAAGGGCACGGCTTTCACGCATCACGAACGCGACACCTTTGGCCTGCACGGGTTGCTGCCCCCTCATGTGGGTGCGCTCGAAGAACAGCTTGAGCGCCGCATGCAGGCGCTGGACGAAGTCCCGACCGCGCTCGGCAAGTACGATTTTCTGCGCGACCTGCAGGACAGCAATGAGACGCTGTTTTACGCACTGGTGGTGCGCAACGTGGAAAAACTGCTGCCGTTAGTGTATACGCCGACCGTTGGCGAAGGGTGCCAGCGATTCAGCGAGATCTGGAGAAAGCCACGAGGCCTCTTCCTGAGCTATCCGAACAAGCAACGCATTGCGCAGATTCTGTGCCACTCGCGCTACGACAACGTGAAATGCATTGTGGTCAGCGACGGTGAACGCATTCTGGGGCTGGGCGATCAGGGAGCGGGAGGGATGGGCATTCCCATCGGCAAAATGGCGCTCTATACCGCATTGGGAGGCATTCACCCGGAGAATTGTCTGCCGATCCTGCTCGACGTGGGCACTGATAACGAGGAGAGGCGGAAAAATCCCATCTATATTGGTTGGAGGCATCACCGCATCCGCGGGCAAGAGTACGATGATTTCGTGGATGTGTTTGTGGATGCCGTGAAAACGCGCTGGCCGCATGTTCTGTTGCAATGGGAGGACTTCGCCGGGGCCAATGCTGCGCGTTTCCTCACTAAGTACCGGAACCAGTTGTGCACGTTCAACGACGACATTCAAGGGACGGCGGCGGTGACGACCGCGACGTTGATTTCGGCGATCAACGTGACCGGAATTCCATTGGAGCAGCAAAGAATTGTTGTTTTCGGCTTCGGGAGTGCCGGGCTGGGCATCGCGAATCTGCTGACACAATTGATCGAGGAGCAAGGCGTCTCGCAGCAGCAGGCGTGCGGCTGCTTTTATGCGATCGATGTGAACGGCCTGATTACAGCGGAGCGGGAGAACGTGGATGCCTCGCAGTTGCCCTACGCACGCAGAGAAGAGGAAGTGCGGTACTGGCGCCAGCCGGCCGGGGAGATCGGGCTGCTGGACGTGGTGCGCAATGTGAAGCCAACGGTATTGATCGGAGTGTCAGGGCACGGCGGAGCCTTCAGTGAGGGGGCGGTACGCGAAATGGCAAAGCACACAAGGCGGCCCGTCATTTTTCCACTTTCGAATCCCACATCGCGCAGCGAGGCGACGCCCCAGGATCTGATGGACTGGACGGAAGGCAGAGCGCTCGTCGGAACGGGGAGCCCGTTCGGGTCGGTCGACCTCGGCGGGAAGAAGGTTCGTATTGCCCAGACAAATAATTCCTACATCTTTCCGGGGCTTGCCCTGGGAATTGTCGCTTCAAAGGCGAGCTTTGTGACCGACGCCATGGTGAAGGCCGCGGCGGCAGAGTTGATCCGCCATTTGCCCACGCAAACCGACAAAGATGGGAGCCTCTTGCCGCCGATTTCCGAGGCGCGGTGCCTGGGCCGCCTGATCGGTGAGGCGGTGGGAAAGCAGGCGATTCGAGACGGCGAAGCACAGATTGCAGACGAAGAAGAGCTTCTACGCGAACTTGACGCGAACATCTGGGAGCCCGTTTATGAGCAGTACGAGCATACGCCGTAGTGTTTGCGCGGCCTGCCTCCGCATTCGATTGGCTGCGGCGAGCTATGCGGGCTGAGAACTGTGGTGGTTTGGTGCGCTCGGCGCATACTTCTTCCGCGCGTGGTATGGTGCGGTTGATCGCGATTTTGTCAGCGGTGGGAGCTGTCGGAGGCTGTTGCCTTGTGAGAGCACAGGCATGGCAGAACGTCGTGGACCGCGTGGCGAAATCAGGTCCGCAGGCGAGAATCGTTATTCTCGATATCGCCAGCGGGCGCTTGGCAGTGGCGCATTCACTTGACGAAGCAGCCAAGACCCTGTCGTCGCCGGGTTCGACGATGAAACCCCTGGTCCTTTATGGCCTGGTGAGCGCGGGGCGATGGAACCCTGCGAGCCGTGTAGCGTGCGACCGCCAGCTTGTGGTGGCGGGCCACCGGCTGGCGTGCTCGCATCCAGCAGCGCCGCCCTTCGATGCACGTGAGTCGCTCACCTGGTCGTGCAACACCTACTTTGCTGCATTGGCTCGTTCTTTGCAGCCGGGAGAGTTAGGAAGATTGCTGCGCCCGACCGGGCTGCTCGGCTCTACCGGGATTGCGCGCAATGAGGCTGTGGCCGAGTTTCGCGACCCGGAGAAGCGGTTGCCAAAGGGTGGGGCTTGGCTGGTGTGGAAATAGCGGGCCGGGAGCCGCTGAGCGTGGACGCTCGGTGCGGCAGGATGGACAATTTGCGCGCCGGACCGGCAAAGAAAGCGAGCAAAAGGAGCAAACGTTGCCAGCATCAGAAGCGCAAAGAGAGTCGCCCGGGGGCGGCTGACCGCGTGGGTAGCGAGCGGACGTCTGCCGTGCAGGAGCACTGAGAAGGCTGAAAGTGAGCCGCCCTCATCGTACGGCATTCCCCGCAAATGCGCGCACGTTTTTCTTCGGATTCTGGAAATATTTCAACCACCGCGGGCGCGGGTTCACTTAAGCTGGCCGGAGAAGAATGTGCGTGCCAGATCGGGCTCTAACCAGCCAACAGGCCGCAAGTTATGGCGTGATATGCTCAACGCAGAATTGGGAGCATCGTCGAATCTGCGCGCCATGGGAACCCACCCATCCACCTCGCCGCCGCGGCCACGCCAGGTAGTGCAAGTCGGAGTGACGGGCCATCGGCCCAACCGGCTGTCGCCCGAGGTCACCTGCGATTTGCCGCGGCAGTGCACAGAGGTTCTGAAAGCGATTGCCGCGCTGGCGGCCCATGCGCGCGACCCATTGCTGCACGCGCCCGGGCCGCCGCTGCTGCGCATCATTTCGCCGATCGCGGAGGGTTCAGACCGGATTGTGGCCCGGGCGGGGCTGGCTATGGGCGCGGACTTGCAATGCCCGCTGCCGTTCGATGCCGATGAGTACAGCCGCGATTTTGCGAGCGAGGGGTCGCGCGAGGAGTTCTATGCGCTGCTGGCGCGGGCGTCAGCGGTTTTCGAGGCCGACGGGCGGCGCGACGCGGAAGAAGCAGCGTATGAAGGTGTGGGCCGGATAGTGATCGAGCAATCCGATTTCCTGATCGCCGTCTGGGATGGGAAGCCGGCAGCCGGGCGAGGCGGGACCACGCAGATGATCGACGAGGCCATCGCGCAGAATGTGCCGGTGGTGTGGTTGCATGCTGCTGAAACAATGGAGCCGCGCATCCTGGTGATGAACGAAAAGGGGGAGCGAAAGCAATACCCGCTGAAAATGATGGGCGAGTTGCTTGCCTCTCGGTTCACGCAAATCACCGGCGAAGACGAGGAGTCTCGCATGCTGAGCCAAGCCTATTGCGCGGAGAGACAACCAAGATTCGATGCCGGGCGCATCTTCCGCATCTTTCGCGATCTGATTGCCCGCGGCAGATTTCGCAGGGGATCATGGCGAGTCAAGAATTTCGAGGCGGCCGCGCGGAGCGAGTGGGAGAGCACGATCCCCAAAACGCCCGACTTGCCGGAAGCGACGCGCCGTTATCTGCTGGACAGACTTTGCCCGCATTATGCCTGGGCCGACGGCTTGTCGGTGAATTATGCAGGACTGCTGCGCAGCACTTCGATGGGCACAAGCCTGTTGAGCGCCTGCGCCGTGCTGGTGCCGATCATCGGCTACATTCTCCGTTTTTCGTTCCGCATGGAAATAGGGTACAAAATCCCGACATGGTTGGAATTGGGGCTGATTGTCGCGATCTTATCGATTACGTTTCATGGACAACGAAGGCGCTGGCATGAGCGCTGGCTTAACTACAGGCAATTGGCAGAGCTTCTTCGGCAATACTGTTACCTCGCTCCGCTGGGGTGCCCACTGCCTTCACCGCGTCCTCCCGCCCACACTGGATCCAACCCGCACCGATCGTGGGTAGACGGCATGTTTCGCGTCATTGCCCGCGATCTTGGATTGGCACCGGCGAACGCCAGACCGCGCTATCTCTTGGCGATAGGGGGAATGATGGATAAGATCCTGGCTGGACAGATTGACTACCACAAAACCAACCACAAGATCATGCACAAGCTCAGCCATCGCGTGCATCTCATCGGGACGAGCCTCTTCGTGATCACGCTGTTGGCCTGCGTTGCACACCTGGTGCCACTGCCCATCAGCAAGGAGGATTCGCCGTGGCTGGTTTCGTGGCTGGTGTTATTGGCTGTTGTTCCGCCCGCTTTGGGCGCGGCATTTTATGCCATCGCCAACCAAGGGGAGTTTGAACGCAGCGCGGACCGTTCTTCAGCGATGACCGACGAGCTGGAGTCCCTCCGCGCCAACGATCTCGATGAGGCAATCAAAAGCGTACCCGAAGGTTCAGCGGCTTTGCGCCGGGCAGCGCAACGCATTGCAGCAACCATGATTGCTGAAACCATGGATTGGAGCTTTGTCTTTCGCTACCGGAAGTTAAACCTACCCGGCTAGTCGACCTGCTCGGGGATTCGTGGAGGAAAATGGCAAAGCACGCTCAATTCTGGGGTTTCATCGCCGGCGCTATTATCGCCTTCGGATTCGGATGGTGGGGATTCGCGAGGGCGGGCAGTGACTTCAGCCCTGAGCCGGGGATGCCCAATGGAACATTCGACGGAGCAAGCGAGAATCCTGTCAAGGCACTTACTCAAAGCGTGCGTAGGCATAACGGCCGGCTGTACGCGGAGAAAACGTCGCTGGAGGCCCAGGAGGACTTACCGGGCGCGGATAAACGGGCACTCGAGGCGCAGATAAGGTCGCTGGACCTACAGAAATGGTCATCATCCGGCATGGAAGCGATCCGCTGTGTTTTCAGTTCGTTCGGGCTACTGCGGTTTTACGACCTCTATCAACCCGGCGAAGCTCCCTGGCAACTGATTGCTGCTCAGTTCCTGGTGCCGGGAGTTGCGCTTTTTGGTGCGGCAGCGGTGTTTCTCGTCGGAGTCAGGAAGAATTTTCGCACTGTCATGGCGCGGCACAAGTCGAATCACACCGTGGTCTGCGGTATCGGCGACGTGGGCATGCAGGTGGTGGAGAACCTGCGCAAGAAGGATCCGGGCCGCAAGGCCGGTCAACGTATTGTTGTGGTTGATTTGCATGATGACTCGCCTGCCGCCGCCACCTGCGAGCAGAGCGGAGTGCTGGTGGTGCAGGGCGACGCCAAGAGTCCGCAAGTGCTCAAGGCAGCGGGTATCCACCATGCGCAACAGGCCATTATCAGCACCGGCTCCGACAGCGAAAACATCGACATCGCTCTGCAGATCAAGGACATTTATAAGAGGACCTCCAATTTGGCCCCGGGAAGCATCCGGGTGCTGGCTCAGTTGCGCAATGACTGGATGCACAAACGGCTGCTGGGCAGCGACAAGAGCCTGACCGACTCAGCCGGCGTCGACCTGCGTCTGTTCAACCCCTTTACCGACGCGGCGCGCTTGCTGATCAAGCCCCTGCGCTTGCTGCCCAGCCCGGAGTTTGACGCGCAGACGTTTGTGCTCATCGGATTCGGACAGTATGGCCGTGAGATCGCGTTGCACCTAATCCGTTCGAGCCCGGTTGCGCTGGGGCAGAAACTCAGGATTATTGTTTTCGACGAGAAGGCCGACAAAGCAAAGGAGCGATTCTCGGTCACCAACCCGGCAGCCCTGGAGTGGGCATCGGTGGAGTTTGTTAAGGCAAACGTATCGGAGGGGTCGCCTGACCTGACCCGAGTGCTGGAACCGAAACTCGAGGAGGCGAAACCGTTACTGGGCATCGCCGTGGCGCTGGGCGACGACCAGGTGAGCCTGAGCGCGGCGTTGGAAGTGCGTTCGATCCTCGATCGCAACTCCCATCTTCACGTGCCTGTCTATGTGCGCCTCGAGTACTACCGCCGTCTGGGTGAGCTCGTGCGCGACTTGGAAAACAAGTCCAGCTTCGGCGACCGCGTACAAATCTTCGGGACACTCGAAGAAACGCTCAGTCCTGGCGTGCTGCTGGAATCGAAGCTGGATAAGTTTGCGCTGGCGCTTCATGCCGAATACCTGAGCCGGCCAAAGGAAGACAAGAACCCAAAAGCCGACGTGGAGTGGCCCAGGCTGCCGGAGATTTTCAAGATGTCTAACCGTTGGCGCGCCGACCACTCACCACTGCTGATGCAACTTGCCGGGATGTACGTCCAGGACCCCGAATCACCGGAGGTAGCCACGACCAAGGCACCGGCCGTGGCCCCCCTCAGCGCAGCGCAAATTGAAACCCTGGCCCGGCTCGAGCACCGCCGTTACCAGATCGAGCGGCGGATGGTTGAGAATCGACCACGTTCGGCGTGGCGGGACGACCCCAGCCTGTACGACTGGACCGACTCGCCGGACAATAAAAAGGAATTGGCAGCTGGAAACAAGGATTACAACCGAGAAGAAGTGGCCAAACTTCCGCAAATCATGGCAGAGCTTGGGATCGAGATGCTCCCGGTGCGCCCTATGTGCCTCTACGGCAAGTGGCTGGCCGAAGCGGCGAAAGAGATCGATCGGTCGACCGCCGACGCTCGGGCTGCGCACTACAATCTGATCGTCGACCTGGACAATCACGACGCGATTCG
This sequence comes from Acidobacteriaceae bacterium, assembly GCA_030037635.1. Lineage (GTDB taxonomy): Bacteria > Acidobacteriota > Terriglobia > Terriglobales > Acidobacteriaceae > Telmatobacter. The sequence continues at coordinate 15,332 of JASHQH010000209.1, read as the reverse complement.
CGCCGCCGGACATGCCTTGACGCTGCCTTCGCGGAGTGTGTGGCTGGTTTCGGACGAGCTACCGCCCGAGTTTGGGCCGCGAAGAAAGGCGAAAGCAGACGAGCCGGAAGAACGTCCGGCCGTCATCGAGCAGGCCAATGGATGGGCGAAGAGAAATCAGGTCGCACTCCAGAAGTAAACACAAAAAGTTGCCGCGACGCCTCGCTTGGGCGGGCTTTGGTCGTCGGAGAAACGCGCCTCTCAGGCTCCGTTGCGCCTGCGGAACGCTTGACTTGGAGCCTGCTGGCACCGGGAGGTGGCGCAAAATGTGAACCGGGAATCTCAAAGTAATTGACGCGGCTTGCCCATTCAAGGATGATGGATTCAAATTTACTTCCATCCCCCGCTACCCGATACGGAGGAATCTATGCGCGCGTCCCACCCGCTCTGCCGTTCTTTCCCAATCGTGTCCCTGACGTTGGCTCTTTCGCCCTTCTATGCTTGCGTCGTCCGTGGGCAGACCAACCAGACGCAGGCATCTGAGATCAAGATCGATTACAGCGGCAGCCTGATGGGCTTTTACCGAATGGAGTACGGCGAGGACCCAACCAACGCCGTCCTGCCTCCAGTGCAGAGTTTCCTTAAGGTTCGCCAACAGGATTCCAGCAGGTTGCTGCTGGGGATGGGCGACAACTTCGGACCGGAGTTCGGCGCATCGCTCCAGTTACAGGGCGCAAAGCCCTGCGATCAGCCCCCCAAAGAAACGCCAAGCGGCGAGGGCAGGCCGGAAAGCCTCTATAAGGACGACGATCGCGTCCCCAATGAAGCGCAGTGCGATAACGTACTCAACTTCCTCATGCATGCGGGCTTTCGAGCCGTGGTTCCAGGAAGCCAGGACTTTATGTACACGGCACGCTGGTTGAGAGAAGCAGCTGTACTCGTCGCGCAGGTATCGCATGCCGACCCGAATGCCGCTCCGCCTAAGGTTGAGATTTCTGAGCATTGCAAGAATGTGATCCCGGGTAAAAGCAAAGACGAAGACGCACAGAAGTGTGCGTGGGAAGAAGTTCTGCAGGAACGTAAAGCAGATGCGCCGGCAGAGCGGAAGCTTATCAACAATCCGGAAAACCAGCTTTATTTGCTCGGTGCCAATCTTCGCATTTCAATGAAGGCCAAGGGTGCAGCGGGAGGTGACTCGGCCGGCAATGCGAACGGGGGCAGCGGCCCGTGCCCACTCCTGTTCAGCAAGAATCCATTTTCGCAAGGACAGTTTCGCTGCGATGGCAATGAGCCGGAGCCGTTCGACTGGCTCAATCGCCTTGACCGGCTCAGCAGGAGCACTACGGCATTGGAAGCAATTCGTGAACTGGCTACCGGCACATCAATGTCGGCCGCTGGAAAAGCTGCGGGACGGAATGCACTGGTGAGCGACGAGATTGCTATCTTGCAGGCCGCGTGGGGTTCGCCCCAAACGTGGGCATCGGATGATTCTTCGAAGCAGCACAAGCTTCCGGCTTTGCCCGGCAAATTTGGAATGGGGACGCGAGAGAGCGGCAGCCCGGATCTGACTTTGGATATGGTGAACGGCCTCGAAAAGACTTTTTCCGCATTGCCGGCGTGCCAATCCGATGCAACCTTTGACAATGATGTCGACAAGGCGAACGCAGCTGATTTGTGCATCTACGCGAAGCGGATGGTCGAAATTCTCGGAAGCCTGGGCGAAAGCCTGCAAGACAGCAGCAAACCCGGTCCGTGCACCGTTGACAACGGAGCACCCAGCCCAGGCGCTTGTTTTCTGCTCAGCGAAGAGGCAAGAGTTGCGGCCATCAATGGCCTGCTTCGCACCATTGCTCGTGAAGAGAAGGATGTCGGCTACACGGTGGCGGACGCGGGAGACGGCACCCATGTCCTGATTGTCGGCGTTGTCGGCGAAGATACCATGAAGGCAGTATCGGAAACCAATCTTGATCTGTGTATTGCCGGCAAGCCCGGCGCCCAAACTGACTTTTCAACCTGCGGCGATCGCAGAAAAGCCGGCAAATCCGGCGGCGAGCAGGAAGTTCTGGTTGCGGATCCGATGGAGGCAACCGAAGCCATTGTCCGCGGCGCGAGATTACTCGAGGAAAAACCCTTCAAGCGGGTCGTGGTGATGGCACAAATGCCTCACACCGAGGCGGAGATTCTGTCGGAACGCGTCCGGGAGCAACTTAAGCTGGCCAATGCGAGCCAACAGGTGGATGTAGTGTTGAGCGAAGTCGAGTCGGGCTACGGCACGCCGCACATCACGCTGACCTATCAGGCTCAGGATGGGGCGCAAGCCTCTCACCCGGCTTTCGTGGTGACTCCAAATACCAGCTACTCTTCCCAAACCGGCAGCTATCCCGGAGCAGTCTCACTGCTGACACTAAGCACGGAGGCCGATAACAGCTTTTCGCTGGCGAACCAACACGATGACAATTTCAAGATTCCTGATGTAGGTAAGTCCGACACCACCATCTCTCTTCTCTACAAATTGGTCGAGAGGCTCAAAAATGCTGCAACCCAGCAGCCAAATCCCTCAGCGACGGTTCAGAACGCGACGTCGCAGACAGCGATGGGACAGGACACGGAAAGCAAGCAGAAAGCCGAGTTTGCGCTTCTGCGGGACCTGCAGAAATCGTCGCCGCCAAAGCCCGACGTGGTTCTGCTGCAGAGCCGAGATGTGGAACTGGACGCGATCGGCAAGGGATACACCGATTACAAGATGTGCGCCGGCGAGAAGACCCAGGAGGGCAGAGACGAAAAGACCAACGAGGAAAAATTCCAGCTTTGCGAGCTGCGCTCAGCTCTCGATCGCATCTTTTGGAAGGGAGACTACCTGGAATACGTCGCGGTGACGGGAAAAGAGCTGGAAGAGATGCTCGGCTTGTCGGAAAGCAACATGGCACAGCAGGCTCAACTGGCTGATACCGGCCCTACAGGGCAGTGGTTGATTTCCTATGGCATCGTGCAGTCCACCCTGAGCAATTTGACCCAGGTGAGCCAGAACGACGAGCCACTTTGGATTCCCGTCGATCCCCATTGCAAAGGAGCATCGAGTGCACAGCCAACCTATTGCATCGACGGGACACCAATTAGCGACGATGCCTACTACTGGCTGCTGACAACCGACCAGTTAGCCCAGGACAAGGCTATCTACGGAACGCTGCAAGCGCTGCCGACTGACATGCACAAGGTGACGGAGCGATTTGTCAGTAATCCGCTGTCGCATTTCCTGCAAAACAATCTCACTGCTCAGGGCGATGCTCAGCCCAGCCTCGCGCTCGATCTGTTCAATGGCACCAGCCAGACAACGAAACCGGTGGAAACGGTCATCACGGCAGATAACGAAAAGTTTCAGCAGAGGGAGCTTTATCAGGTTGATTTCGCCAAGGTGATCGCCAGCTTCAATTCACGCGAGGCGGTGGGGGGAAACCAGTTCGTCGAGCTTTTCCAAGGGGTGTCGGACGCGCGCGCCTCAGCACCTGACCAACAGTCTCTCGACCTGGAAATGGGCAGCCGGGTTTTGGCCAACGTTTCAGGCCCGGGAACCGGCAAGGGTTGGCTTCCGCCATTTTCCGTGGGAGTGCAGAGCGCCTTTTCCTACGACCGGGCGGTCATCGGCAATCTAACCAACAAGCCTATCAACGCGACCTATCCGCTGAACAATCTGACCGAAGGCGGCTTCTTGCAGGTCCGCCTCGCCAACGGCGGCTCAGATGAAGTGCGCAGCGTGCAGACGCTCCCGCGGAGTCTGTTGGTTTTCACTCCGCATCAATATCAACTTGAAATCGATACACCCTATTTGTTCCTTACCTACACGACTGGCCAAGTGCCTTCTGGCGAGCTCACCGTCCAGCTTCCGCGCATCAGCGCCTGGACCGACCGCGCCGGTTTCAGGGAGGAGTTTGGGCAGAGCCACTCCAAAGTCGCCTCCAGATACCTGCCCACGGTCGGAAGCTACGTTGAGACGGGCATGGAATTCAACATCTCGAATGGCAACTTGTCAGCTCTGACCCTGCAGACGGGCAGCAACCAAAAAACCTGCCCCGTCTTCGCGACGGTCACGCTGCAAACCTGTTTCGGCAGCGCGAAGTACGGCACTCCGGCCATCGCGCTTATCCTCAACGACACAACAACTGTCGTCGGCAAGCCTGCCGTACAAACCCTGCATACACCCGGCTACTACTGGGATCTCCATCTCCAAAACCATATTTACGGCAAAGGCAGCGAACAAAAACAGATCCGCTTGGTTACGGATTCACAAGGGGATTATTATTTCGGACGCCCACCGGCTGCCGAGTTGCCGACGCAGACGGAATACGCTATTCCGTTGAACGTGTCACTGGTGCTGCCATCAATTGGAAACCTTTCGTTCGCACCAACCTACTCCGCGTTCTTCTATGCAAACCAAGTGAGCAACCAGAGCCTGCTGGTGAACACCTTCTCAATTGCGGCACGATGGTACTTTGCCCGCGATGCACGTGTGCCCGTGCCCAAGCAGGCGCCGCTGCCCGGGCCGCAGTCGGCGAATCAAACCGTGACGGGGAAATCGCACTAGAACTCGTTGGGTAAGTCCGGCTTTGAAAGCGCACTGCCCTTGCAGCCTGCTGAAAGCTTGCTGCCGTGAATGGCCAAAGCATGAGCTGCACCTTTAAGCGGGGCAGGTTCTGGAGGTGCGGAGCTTCTTAGTTACGCCGCAACGCGAGAGTAACCAGGGTACCAAGGATCATGCCAGCTGCGAGGAGGATGCCTGCTGCTTGAAAGGGGTTTCGCTTGATTGCGTAACCGGCATCATGCACTGCATCCTCGGCAGCGTCGCGCCCTTGTTTTACGGCGCGAAGCGCTGACCGAACGCCGTCGTCCACGGCATCGATCACGATTGACTTGATGCGCGAGACCTCGCGGGAAACGTCATCGATGGTTGCCTGTTGCTCGTGTAGGTCAACTGCCATATGCTTCGCCCCTCGATTTATTGTCCGCCGCGGTTCTTGGACGGCCAGAACCGTGGCGACTCCTTTTACTATCTGATGTGTTCCGGTCTGTTCCTGTTGTCCGTCCTGCTAACCGGACGGGAGATTTGTCCGTCGCCCTAGGCAGCCCGTCAGAATTTCGTATTCCTTGCTGTTTTCTCGAAATTGCTTCAAGCGGCGCGCGAGAAAGCCGGTTTTATGGATTCTTGCTGAGCCGGCGATAGTAATCTGCGACAGCATCCCGATACCCCTCGGGAACAGCATCGGGTTTGCCCGCGCGCGCCTCGGACGGGGCGCCGCTACGTTGGAGCTGAAGCTCAAGCTTGTCGACCGAGCTGAGTATCTCCTGGTGCATCTGCTCCACCATGACGGGGTTTCCGGGAAAACGGCTCGGATCGAGACGCTGCATCTGCCGCGTAAGGTCAGCGACGTCTTTTACGGTCTGAGGATCGTCGCGGACCAATTGGCGAAGCTGGTTCAGCTCGCGCATGCCCTGCTCGAAGGTACGTTCGGTGTCGGCGGGGTTGCCTGAGGCATCGGTTGGCGCAAGTTGTTGCCGGCCGCGGGAGTTCGGTGTGTTATTGCCGGTGTCGAAATTGCCCCAAACCGTGCCATCCGTGGCGCCTCCACCGTAGCGCGTGTCACCGCTCAAGCCGCTGCGAAGAACGCCGGTGTTTCGGTCGCTGGAGCCGGAGCCGACTTGCGCGTCGTCGCCGCCGCGCTGGCCATTGCGGCTCAGTCCGCCGCTGTTTCCGGGCCGTTGGCCGAATCTCTGTCCGTTCAGACCGTTCCGGTCAGGACCATTTTGCCCGTTGCGCCGCTTGCCCCCCTGATCGTCACGGCCATTGACGCCCTGCGCCCGCGCCATGGCTTCGAGCTGGCCGCGCAGCCGCTCCACTTGATCGAGTGCGGCCGATTGGTCGCCGGCCGTCGCGCCGCGTTGACCCGGTTTGGCCTGGCCCATCGCGGTCTCAGCTTGTTGCAGTTGCTGGCTAAGCGTGGCGAGTCCTTGCGCGATCTCGCCTTCGGTTCCATTGGAATTGGGATTGATTCCGCTACGGAGCCAGTCGGCTGTTCGCTGCACATGATTGTCGAGATCGGATTCGTCCATTTCAGTGAGTGCATCGCGGAGTTTTTGCGAGACAGCTGGTTGATTGGGAGCCATTTCCCGGGCTGCGTCGCGGACGTTTTTCTGCAGCTGTGACAAATCATCGCTGAGCTGCTGGCGCTCCTCGGCAAGCTGGTCACGCTGACGAATGCGCGCCATCATGGTTTGAAGATCGGGAGTGTCTGAGTCGGCCGAACCAGAGTCAGCAGGTTTCGAATCGCCGGAACTCGACTCGGCAGCGTTGGAATCGTTCTGCTGGTTGGCGAGCTTATCAATGCGTTCGGCCTGGTTGCGCTCCTCCTGCGTGAGGCGGGCAGCCTCGCGCGCCAGCGAGCCCAGCTTGTCCGAAGCAAGCTGCTGCTGCGTGCCAGCCAAGAGACTCGCTGCGTCTTGCAGGCGATCCGCAGCCTGGCGCGCCGAATCGGAATTCTGCTGTGATGCGCCATTACGCCGCATCATCTCGGTCGCTTGTTGCAAGCGGCTGAGCGCTTGCTGCACGCGCTCGTCGCCGTTCTGGTCTGAGGCCGCACTCGAAGCCTGGGCATCGGCCTCTCGGCTTTGCGAACCACTCTGGCCGACGGAGCTGCCCTGCGACGCAGAATTTTGCTGCGATTTTGACGGCGACGACTGGGAACTGGAATCAGTCGAACTCCGCTGGCCCTGCTGGCCATTCCGTGCCATCTGTTCCATTTGCCGCTCCAATTGCTCCGCTTCACGGCGCAACATTTCCTGCTGCCAGCGTTCCTGGAAGCTCTGCTGCGGATCGTGCGGCTGGTTGGTCAGGTCCTCCTGTCGTTTGGCGAGCGCATCGAGCTTCTCCAGGGCGTTTTCCACGTCCTTCTCATGCTGTTCGGCGGGCGATGTGTTTTGCGCCGTTTCGTACTGATTCTTCTCGGTGTCAAGCTCCAAATCGAAAAGGCTGGCCAAGTCGCGTCCGGCATTGTCGCCGCTGCCGCCTCCTCCTCCGCGCTGGCCAAAAGCCACCTCAATCTGCCGGAAGGTTGCCTCGGCTCGCAGCAGCGCCTGCAGCGCTTTTTGCTCCAAGGGCAGCGCGTCTTTCCACTGCATGATGTGCAGTTTGTCAGCCGCGGGCGCCATGGCCTCGGCTGCAGCTTGCATATCCTTGTCGAAGTCGGTGAACTCCCCATTGGCCTCGGAGATGTCGCGGCTCTGAATGCGCACCGAAAGCGCGTTCACCTGGTCGCGCAGCTTTCGTTGCGCATCGGAAAGGAACTGCCCCTGCGCGGCTGTGTCCTTCGGCGTTGCAGTTTTGTCGTTTTGCTGTTTCCATGTGGCCGCGATCAGTTCCTTCTCGCGCTTGGAAATTTCGGTCTGATTTTCTCCGCCCCTGCCACCGCCTCCCCCGCCGCTCTGTTGCGACTGCGAAAACTCACGCTCGAACGGATCGACCTGGATGAACTCGATATCGGTGCGCGCCTCACTGTTGCCGTCGCGTGCGGTGGCGTAAACGCTGATGACGTCTCCGGGAACGAGCTTGAAGTCTTCGAGAGGCAACAAGTGCGTGCCGTCCGCGCTTTTTGCGCCGGGTGTTTTCAGCAGGCTCACGTCGTGATCGGGGCCGCCGTTGACCGAGTAGTGGAGATGCAGGTCCTTGAGCCCGAATTCGTCGGCGGCTTTCACTCCCACTGTGACCTCCTCGATGGGGCTGGCGCGATAGTCGCCGGCGGGACGGTCGATGGCAATCTCCGGCGGCATGGCCTTGTCGGTGGCAATGAAGTAATCCTCCGAAAGGCGCACGGGCTGGCCTTCGTCAATCGCGGCCACATGGTAGGCGCCGTCTTTCTCCATGCGAATCGTGCCCTCGTAGGTGTTGCCCGCACGGCCAACAAGATGGATGGTCGGTCCGCCGTCGAGTACGAGCTGGCCATCCTGCAAAGGCCGATCCATTTCCACTTCGATTTGCGCGTCGGTCCCTTCAATTGCGCGCAAGTCACCGGAGTGTTCCTCTTTCACGGGCCTCATCCCGGTCCACTGTGGGAAGCGGTACGTCACGCGAATCTCTTTAACAGAAGGGAGGTCAACCACGTGGACCTTGTAGTGAGGAGAAACCAATGGTCCGGCCGCGGCGTAATACTCTACGTTTTCCGGCAGGCCGGCCAACAGAAACTGGTAAACAGCCCCGCCGGCAGAGTCGGGCCCCGCCTGCATCGTGACAGCCTCCCACCCCTCGGCACTCTGGAAATGCGCGAAGAGTTGCGCCTTGTCAGGTTTCATGCCGGTCACACGCGCTGTGACGAGCTGATCGCTGTTGCGGCGCACGGTAATGTCTCCCGGCGTCACCGCGATGCTGTAGAACGGCTTTGATCCGTTCTTGGGCCCAGTCCAGATAAGCGAGGCGCCGTAACCGATGTACCCGGGCCCGGCGACGATCATCCACACGAGAACAGACAGGCAGGCGAGTCCTGCGCCAGCGAGAGCGAAGAGACGATTGTCGGGAACCAGCGAGGATGGTTCAGTTTCCTGCGCGCGCGGCAGCGTATCGGCAGCGAGTAATTCGAGAAACGGATCGCCGTCCTTGCTGACGGTTTCCTGGAAAGTTGTCAACCGTTGTTCGAGGTCAGGATTCGCTGCTTCGGCCCGGTGGACGGCGCGGGCGTGGGTCAGGCGCTGTAGCGGAACTGCAAGACCGAAGATGACAGCAGCGGCAAGCGCGACAAAAACAAGCAGCCGCGCCACTGTCACGCTATGCGCAGGAAATGCAAACTGGTTAAGGACCAGCACCAGAGCCAGCGTAAGGGCGAGCGCGGTTCCAGCGAAGACGGCGGCCCCGCGCAGCCACGCACCCAGCCGTAACCGCCGCCGCAGCCGCGAAATATAGAAATTGAGCTCGCTCGAGTTGCTCATGCCTCCTCCCGCTGTGTACCCATATATCCGCTGGCAAGCACCGTCTCAGCCATTGCGGCGGCCAGTGCTATGAGCATAATCCACCACCAGAAGCTCACGTCGCGATTTTTCTGTTGATCCGCAGCGTCGCTCGCCATTTGCGATGTGGTTCCGGACGAACTTCCGCTCCACAACGCAAGCAGATCCGGCGACATAGACTGAAGATCGGACTCGCGCCGGTCAGGATTCACACCGATCACGGCGTCGCGACCGTTGGCAAAGTGGATCTGATAGAAGCCCGCGTGCCCGAGGCGCAGGAATTGCGCGCTTCGCGCATCGCTCAATGAAAGGGCATGGTGGCCTTCGGGATCAATCACCTCAACGCCGTCGCCGGCTTCAGAGGACGCGGGCGCCGCGCGCAGTTGCACAATCGAGTCCACAAGTTTCGTTCCGCTTAGTTGGTCGCCGCCCGAAAGAAAGTGCGCCATGCGGTCGGTAAACGCGACAAAGACGGGATGCAGAGGAAGATCATTGGTCAGGTTATCAAGACCCGATGAGAACAACAAAATGCGTCCTTCGCCCACTTGCTTTTCAAGCAGCAAGGGCGTGCCATCATTCAGACGCGCGGCGACTCGCGCCTGCGCTGGATCGACGACTGCAGCATAGAAAAACTTGACCTCAGCCCAGCCCCCGTTGTCGCGCCCAGGCTCCGCTTGCTCCAGGGGCGGATAACTAAAATCGACCGACACCACTGTGGCCGAGTTGCCCGTGCGTGCGTAGTCGTGCACGTCGCGCGTCTCGCCGTCCCAAAGAGGAATGTGCTGGTGATGCGCAACAGATGTGCCCAGCGCAATAAGCACGCTGCCGCCCTTGTCCACGTAGGCTGCCAGGGAATGTTCAAAGATCGAAGGGAGAGAAGTAGTGTCGGACAATACGACGAACGCAAATCGCGACGGATTGAGATCGGTAGCCTGCTCTGCGGCCACTGACTGCAAGAGGAACGCACCGTGAGAGGCCGCCTCGAGAGCAGCGCCGAAGTAGAGCGCTGAACGTGTGTCGTTGGCTGCGTGGACAAAGAGGACGCGTTGCGGATCGGAACGCTGCACTGAGAAAACGCTGGCGTCATCTTGCGGGAATGCGTCGCCGTCATCGATGCGTACCTGGCAGCGATTAAATCCGTACACCACATCGAGCGGGGCGAACTCGACGGTGGCGCGGCCGTTGGCCGGAACCTCCACCTTTCTCGTGGCAATGACCTTGCCGTTTACAAGGAGCGATATCTTTTTTGCTGCCACCGGGGTTCCAAAACCCGCAATGACCGCCTCGACGCGTGAGCGCTTCGGATCCTTTGGGTCGGCGAGCTCAGCAGGCGCATTCACACTTTCGACGGTCCAATTCGGCGGTGCATTGCCGCGCGCAACAGGATGCAGGACCAGCTTGACGTTCGCAGGCATTACCATATCGGCGAAGTTGGAAGGCATTGCGGTACGCTGCATGTCGCTGAACAGTTCGAGATCGATGGGCGACCGCACAGATTCACTCAGGGTGCGAAAGTAGCGGCCCAACTCGCCAAAATTTGCGTGGCCATCGCCCGGCTCAATGCTGGCGAGCGCGGCACGCAGCTGTGCGTCGTCGGCAATGGGCTGCGTGAGAACCTCAAGCTGCCCGCCGAGCGCCACGATCTGCGCCTTTTGCTCGTCGGGCTTCGCGGCCAGTGCTGCGAGAGCCTGTTGCTTGGCGTCAGCAAAGCGCGTGCCCGCGCGCATGCTGAAAGAATTGTCCACAACAATAAAGAGGAGCCGCGCGTGGACATCGGCATTGGCACGGCGCAGAAATGGATTGGCAAATGCCAGCACGAGGAGAAGGATTAATGCGGCGCGCAAGGAAAACAGCAAAAGGTAGCGCAGTTGGCGGTGACGGGTCGAGCTCTGCGTGCCGCGCTCGAAAAACATGAGCGAGCTGACTGGCCGTGGTGGCGTAACATGCCTGCGCAGCAGGTGCACGAAGACTGGTACCCCTAGCGCGAGCAAGCCACCGAGAAACCATGGAGCCAGAAATCCCATCAGTTGCCTGCCTGGCGCAAGGTGAGATATTGACGCAGCGCCATGTCGAGCGGTTGGTTGGTAACGAGCAGCTGGTAATCCATGCCCGCAGCCAGGGTACGCGAGCGCAGTTCTTCAATATGCGCATCGATCTTCGCGCAGTAGGTGGTCCTCGCATTATCGGGAATGACCTCGATCTTTTGATCGGTTTCGAGATCAATAAGAGTCGACGAGCCCTTCAACAAAGGCCGAATCTCCTGCGGATCGAGCAGGTGAAAGAGCACGACCTCGTTGCCGTGATAACGCAGCGGCGCAATGGTATGCACGATGGCGTCGGGGCTTTCGTAAAAATCGGAAATGACGATAGCCATACCGCGCCGGTGCAGAAAACTCTGAAAGTGGCGCAGCGGCTTGGCAAAATTCGTGCGCGCCCGCGGCTCGGCGCGTTCCAGGGCGGTAAACAACCGCGCAAGCTGCCCCGGCCGCGTGGAGGGGCGGATATAATCGCGCACTTCATCATCAAAAACGATCAAGCCCGCTGCGTCGCGCTGGCTGCGAATGGAGAGATAGAAGAGTGAAGCGGCGATGAAACGCGCGTAATCCATCTTCGAAAGCGGCCCGGAGGTGTACTGCATGGAATTGCTGGCGTCCAGCAGAATGGTGAGCTGGGTGTTCGTCTCGCCGCGATAGCGCTTGAGATAACAGCGTTCGGTGCGCGCAAAGAGATTCCAGTCCACGTGCCGCAGGTCGTCTCCCGGCGTATAGGCGCGGTATTCGGCGAACTCCTGGCTGAAGCCGAAATCGGGCGAACGATGCAGGCCGGCGACGAAACCGTCGACAACCGTCTTGGCCAGCAAATCAAGCGAAGAGATGCTGGCCAGCACCGCCGGATCGAGGAAGCGCTGCATCAGGTCTCCATAAGCCGCTGCGCCTGGGCAATGAGTCGGTTAAGAATCTCGTCGGGATCGACGCGGTCAGACTCGGCGTGGAAGTTGAGCAGAATGCGATGGCGCAGCACAGGCACAGCGATGGACGAAATGTCGTCGTAGGTGACGTGGTAGCGGCTATGCGACAGAGCGCGTGCCTTTGCAGCCAGCACGATAAATTGCGCAGCGCGAACGCTGGCACCATAGTTGACATACTTCTTCACAAAGTCGGGCGCATTTTCGCTTTTGGGGCGCGTGGCGCGAACCAGGCTGATGACGTAGCGTGCCAGCGTATCGGCGATGGGAACCATGCGCACGAGTTGTTGGAAATCGAGGAGATCCTCGGCCGACGTGACGGGTTTGACTTCAGCGATGCGAGTTGAAGTGGTCCTGTCGATGACTTTCAGTTCATCCTCGGCGTTGAGGTCGCCGAGGATGGAGTTGAAGAGAAAGCGGTCAAGTTGTGCCTCAGGTAGCGGGTACGTGCCCTCAAGTTCGATAGGATTTTGCGTGGCGAGTACGAAAAACGGCGCCGGCAAGTGATAGAGGTGGCCGCGCACCGTGCAGGAGTGCTCCTGCATGGCTTCCAGCAACGCAGACTGGGTTTTTGGCGGCGTGCGATTAATTTCGTCGGCGAGAAGGATGTTGCCGAAGATAGGCCCTTCAACGAAGGTCCACTTGCGATGGCCGGTGGAGAGGTCTTCTTCGATGATGTCGGTTCCGGTGATGTCGGAGGGCATGAGATCGGGCGTGAACTGAATGCGTCGGAACTGCAGTCCGAGAGCATCGGCAATGGTACGCACCATCAGTGTCTTGGCCGTGCCCGGCATTCCTGTCATGAGGCAATGACCGCCCACAAAAATTGCGATGAGGATCTGGTCGATCACCTCTTCCTGGCCCACGATCACTTCGCGCACCTGGGCAAGGATTCCCTCCCGTACAGTGTGAAAGCGCTCAATCCGCTCCTGAAGCAGCGCTGCGTCCTGATTCAGTCCGGCAAACGAAACCATCGATCCCCTTCCTGTTCAATTCGATTTTGAAGGCGTTTGTTGCAGCTGCAGGAGCAATTTCTGTGCCGGCCGGTACCCGGGCGCGACTTCAAGCGCGGCCAGCACGCTGTCTTCCGCCTTGTCTTTCTGTCCAGCCGCGAAATAGGCCTGAGCCAGGTTGAACTCGGCGCCGGCCTTATCGACGGGATTGGATGCGACGAGGGCGTTGTACTCTCGGATCGCGCCGTCGTACTGCTTTTGCGCATAGAGCAGGTCGCCGAGATGATGATGCAGATCCTCATCCTTGACGGGGTAGATGTAGTTCAAGCGTCGCAGCGTCGCGATGGCTTCGAATGGCTGCCCCGCCGACTCCTCAAGCGAAGCTAGGCGTTTAAGCAAGTCCGGCGACTGGCCTCCTTGGTGCTCGTAAGCAGTAAGAGCTTCGGCTTCGGACTTGGTGTCATCGCGCGCGCGATGCGCGTCTGCCAGCAATTCATAGGCATTGGCGTCGTCGACATACTCGGGATAGAGGGCGAGAACTGCGGGTCCTTGTTCGAGGACAGTGTCGTATTGTTTCTGCTCCGCAGCGACGACGAGGCTTTTGAGTTTGTTCCGCCACGCGTCGAAATGAGCAGCTTCTGCGCCGTATTTTTTATCGACCCACGTGAGATACTGCTGATCGAACTGCGCAGTTGAGATGCCAAGATTTTGCTCGACCGCATGCTGCGTGGTTTCAAGCTGTGCATACGAATGAACAATGTCGAGCAGTTTCCCCTCGCCCCACTTTTCACCAATAAAGTCGCAAATAGTACCGGCCTGAAAATACGAGACAATCACCTGCGATGGATAGTCTGGAAAAACAAAACCGCGATCGAGACGATCGAGAGGCAGAAGCTTCTTATCGCGAATGGCGACGAGAACCTCGGGCGTGACGCGGTTACGCCACTCAGGCGATCGTTGCCCCTCTTCATGCACGGCCAGACCCTCAGTAAACCAGCGCGGGACGCGGTGATTGGTGGCCGTGAGGATGAAAACGTGGCTCATCTCGTGCCAGAGCGTGGAACCCCAGTTGAAGTCACCGGGTTTGCGCGCGGAGGGGCTGTCCATGGCCACGACTTCGCCAAAGGTGACGCCGAGCGCGCCAAGGCCGGGCATGCCCGTGGTGCGTACGGCGAAGTCTTCGTGGTCAGGATACACTTCGACCTGCACGGTGCCAGGAAGCGTCATGTGGTACTTCTTCTCATAGGTGGCGAGAATGGTGTGCAGCTCCGATTGCACGTAAGGGAGCAACAGTGCGGATTCAGACTTGTTGAGTTTCAAGATCGTCGTCGAGTCACGAATGGTATCGAAGTTTTTGTAGCTGTCGAGCAGGCGCAGGCTGTTTACCGTCGCCGCATCGCGATAGCCGTTGTTGTACGCCAGCTCCAGATCCTTGTACGGCTCATCTTCCTGCCCCAGGCGCATCAGATCGAGACCCAGGCTTGAGTACGCGGACCACATGTCCGGCTCGACTGCGATGGCCTTGCGGTAGTAGGTGACCGCATCCTCGTACCGGTAATGCATCTCAAGCTGGTGCGCGACCAGCGAATACGCCTGGCCGTAATGGGGATTGACGGCTTGAATCTTCGCGAACCAGGCATCGGGCGAGCGGTCGGCGATCAACTCGAGCGCCCCGTGAATGGCCATAGCGTCGAGCGCATCCGGCTCCAGCGCGATGGCTTTGTCGGCCTCCGTCGCGGCGGTCTCGCGGTCGTCGTTTTCAAGGGCCAGCCCGGCCATCAGCTCGTGCGCTTCCGCCAGCCTGGGATCGAGCGCGATGGCCTTGGCGGCATAATCCGTGGCGTGGCCGTCGAATCCGTCTTCGGAGACCAGCGCCATGCCCACATAGGCCTGGGCCAGCGTTGGATCTTTGGCGAGCGCTTCCTGGAACAGGCCCTCGGCATCGGAATCGTTGAACCGCTCGTGCAGCAGCAGGCCCCAGCGAACTTTATAAATCGGCTTGGCGTCAGCCGGCTGCGTGGCCAGGCGGAATTGCGCGTTGGCCTGCTCCCACTCGCCCAGACCCCAGAATCCTTCCGCGCGATCATAAGCTTCGCTGCTGCGCGTCAGCGTGTCAAAGCAGGCTTGCGCCTGGGCATCGCGGCCGTGCTTGCGCAACGCCCGGCAGTCGTCCGGCGTTGCGGCATGGGCCAGAGCGGCGCAGGAGAGCGCAAGAATGACGGTCGCGAACGAGATGCGAGATACGAGATGCGAGATGCGAAAGATGTGCCCATCGCATCTCGCATCTCGCATCTGATCCTGGCGAATGAGATACGAGATACGAAAGACGAAAGACGTGCCCATCGCATCTCGCATCTCGCACCTCGTATCTCGCATCTCGTATCTCATCTGGCGCCTCCCGGGCCGGTATTCGGCGCCGGCGCCGCATCGATCTCCGCCTGCACCTTCGCCAG
>JASHQH010000025.1 GCA_030037635.1 Acidobacteriaceae bacterium | reverse complement strand
GGTCAAGGCCAGGCCGGCTGCAGCCCGGCGAAAAAAGGCCGCGGCGCCTTCTCCAGCCGCTGCGAAAAGCAAACCCGGAAAGCGTACACCCGCAAAATCTGCGGCACGCAACCCCGGAGCCAGGACCGCTCGCAGGAACCGGCGCCCATCGCGCCGGGGCTGAGGCTTGGCGCAAAAGCAAAGGGCGTCCGCCATGGTGGGCGCCCTTGTTGCTGCGAGCAAATCGTTTCGGGTTAGAAGGTGATTTTCCCCGTGAGCTGCAGAATGCGGGGTGCTGAATCGCCGCCCAGGAACGAACCATACACGCTGGTCGGCGGGCTCACTGCGCTCAGAATCGTCCCAAAGGCCGGATTGTCATAGTCGGTCACAGGGTTCGCGAAATTGGGATGGTTGAGGATGTTATAGCCCTGGCAGCCAATCTGCAGCAGATTGCCTTCCCTTCCGGGCAGCTTGAATCCCTTGATCAGGTTGAAGTTGGTGTCGAAGTATCCCGGCCCGAAGAACTGGTTGCGGGTCTGTCCTCCGAAGCCCGTCGGGTCAGAGAAATCCGTACTCGCGAAGCAGGGCGTGGCGGTGGCCCCGGCTGCTGATTTTCCGCAGTGATGCGGAATGCTTGTGCTGGCCGGCTGCGCCAGAAGCGTCCCGCCGTAGGAGCCGCTGTAATCGACATTGTCGGTCGCGGAGCTGTCGGTCACGCTGAACGGGAAGCCCGTGTGCCAGAACAACGTTCCTCCCACCTGCCACTGATCGGTCAGAATCCTCGGTCCTCCTAAATACGGAACGTGCACGATGTAGGTGCCGTTTAGGTTATGCCGGATGTCGTAATCGGCGTTGCCGTAATTCTGCAGCGCCAGGTTGAACGGATCGATGGGACTGATGCTGTTGGACCCGAAGGGCAGGATGCCGCCATTCGAGATTTCGTCCAGCGCGTGGCTCCACGTGTAGTTAACCATTACGCTGGCGATCTTCGAATCGTGCTTGAACGACGCCAGCAGGCCGTTGTAGTTCGATGTGGCCACGCTCTCGATCTCGGTGACCTCATCGAAGGCCGGCAGCGCCGGAGTGGCCGGCAGGCCCGTGAACGTGTACCCTGGCGCCGCCCCCGCCAGCGAGGCGTTCACGCCGTTGTTCTCTACCGGTTCGTGATAGCCGTGGTTGCCCACATAGCCCAGCGAGAAGCTGTCATGGTTCCCCACCTGTTGCTGCCATTGCAAACTGTATTCCTCATAGGTCGGGTAGTGGATTTTGGAGTCGGGATTAATCAGGTTCGGCTGCGTGAAGCTCGAGTTGATCCCCGAAATGCTGGAGTAGCTCCCGCCCAGCGGGAATTCGGTCTTGAAGGTCGCGTCGGTCGAAGCCAGGGCACTGGTAAAGCTGCCGGCCTGCGACGGATCGTCCTGCGATCCGCTGTTGTCAAATTCGGGATTCAGCGGCGCGTTGTTCAGCATCGAGTCCGCAATGGTCGCCGGGAACACATCGGTGAAAAGTCCGAATCCCGCGCGAACCACGGTTTTGTCATGGTTCGGAGGCGACCAGGTGAAGCCCACGCGCGGATCGATCGTGACCTTCTGCAGGTTGGGGAACGTATCGCTCAGCCCGCTCTTAATCACGCTGTTGTATGCCGTGTCGAGACCCGCCGTCACGCTGGAATAGGTTTGCCCCAGGTAGCCGAAGCAACTGAGCACGCACACCGGGTCGGCGTTGTGCTCCACGCGCACGCCCGCCGTCACCTGGAAGTTCGGCATCATCTTCCACTCATCCTGGCCATAGAAGCCCAGGTTGTAAAGCCGGATAGGCTCGGTCAGCCGCTCCGGGAAGTTCTCGATGCCAAGGTACATATACCCTTGGCCATAGAAGTCGCCGCCTGAAAACGGTCCTTCCGCCGGCCCGATCTCCACGCCCAGCGGGAAATTGGTCAGAACACCCAGATCGGCATCGGTCACGTCATCCCGCTTGAACAGCATCCCGAAGCTCAGCGTGTGCTTGCCCTTCGTCCAGCTCACATCGTCGTTGATCTGGTACTGCGTCACGTTGCGGCCTTCGGGCCAGGCATCTTCCGAGTTCCCCAGGTTGCTGAACGAACCGTCGGCCATATCCATGTCGTACGGGAAAGCTGCCTCGGCCGCGGCCGTATCGTCGCTCAGGAAGTACGCGCTGTACCACGTGCCCGACAGGATGAACTGGTTCACCAGGTTCGGCGTGAAGGTGTGCGTCTCTTCCAGCTGGCCCTCGTCGTCCGGCTGATTGCTCTGCGCATTGAACACCGGGTTGATGGGATCTACGTAGGTCGGCTGAAGACCGTGATCGTATTTGTAGTGGATGAACGCGCTGTCGTTGGGACCTAACTTGAAGTCCACACGCGTCGTAAACAGGTTCTCGTACAGATGGTTCCTCGGATTCTCATCCAGGAAGCTTTGATACGTCAATCCAGAGGGTAGGCTGGTGGCAAGTATGCATTCGGGCGTCGCGTTGGTGTCGTAAGCGGCGCAGGTCGTTCCCGCCGGCGCTGCGCTGGCTGTATAAGGCGCTGCCGACGATGCGCGTGGAGCACCGGCATAGAGCGCGAACATCGTCTTATAAAACGCGCACTCCGACCCATTTCCGTTGGCATACAGGAAGCTCGTATTGTCGTCGCAGGCGCCGTCCTCGCCCAGAACGCTTGGATTCGTTATGGTCAGCAACGTTGAGCCATCGGTGTCCGTCGAGGTCGCATACGTGCCCGCCGGATTCTCCTCGTACAGCGCGGTCGGCAGGAAGGTCGCGTCCACCGGAGACGTCACGAAGCGCAGCCCCTCGTAGTTCACAAAGAAGAACGCCTTGTTCTTCTTGATGGGACCGCCCACTGCGGCGCCCCACTGGTTGGCGTTGGCAAACGCCTCCGGCGCGCCGGAATTGTCGTTGAACCAGTCGTTGGCGTTCAGGTCGCTGTTCGTCCAAT
>JASHQH010000208.1 GCA_030037635.1 Acidobacteriaceae bacterium | reverse complement strand
TGGCGATGCGGCGGGCCAGTGGCGAGGAACGAATGCGGCCCAGCACTTGCGGTGCAGGCACCTGCGGTGCGGCGGACTTTTGGACCGGCGTTTGTGGAGCCGGCGGGGGCGCTGGCCGCGCTGCAGACTTTTGGGCTGGGGTTTGTGGAACCGGTGGGGCGGACTTTTGGGCCGGCGTTTGTGGAACTTCTGCCGCGGCGGCCTCGCCAATGACTGCCAGCACCGTGTTGACTTCGACGGTGGCGCCCTGGGGCGTGCGGATTTCAGACAGAACGCCGGCGACGGGCGACGGAATCTCGGCGTCGACCTTGTCGGTAGAGATTTCGAGAAGCGGCTCGTCTTTTTGGACGGCGTCGCCCACCTTCTTGAGCCACTTGGTGATGGTGCCCTCGAAGATCGACTCGCCCATCTGGGGCATGATGACGTCCGTTGGCATGAAGGCCTCTTGAGAGCGGAGTCGGCGGCGTTCGCGGAGTTAGGGAAAGCCCGCGATCCGCTTCTGCTCGCGCGTCAACCTCCTGCCGGATTATAAATCGCGAGTGAGCGGAGCTGGCGGGGTGAGCGCAGTTTGCGGAGTGAGAAAGACTCCGGCGCGCTACCTAGGCCGAGACAGGTTTGGGCCTGGTGCGGCGCAGACGCTCGATCTCGGGCGGCACCGTGAGCGGCGTATCTTCTGCCGGGAATTCGCGGGCCGGCGGTTCCAGAGTTGGTGGTTCCGGTACGGCGGAATCTTTCTGCGCCTGGGCGCGGAGCGCGTCGAGGCTCTCGACGAACTGGACCGGCTGATCAAAGACGAGGCCGAACCGGCTGGCCGCACGATGGGCAAGGGACTCGAGGCTGGTCAGGGCAGCCGGCCTGGCGGCGGAGCCGGCACTCGTGCTGCTGCCTTCCTTGGCGATTTCTCGTTCGAGGCTGGTGACGGGACGGTCAGTGATGCCGCAGGGGTTGATCAGGGAAAAATCGCGCAGGTCCGTGGTCACGTTGAAGGCAAACCCGTGCGAAGTGACGCCGCGCGCCACGTGAATGCCGATGGCGGCGATCTTGCGCGCCTCCGGCGAGGCCTGGTTTTGGTTTGGAGGCCCTGCGGACGGCAGCCCTTTGGAGGAGGCCTGGGGCGCTGCACAAAGCGAGCCTGCGTACGAAATTTGCGGCTCGGACAGCTTTGGGCTTTCGCCGGCGGACGCGGGCGAAAGCCCACACCAGACGCCGGTGAGCCCGCAGATGCGGCCGGCCGCGACGCCGAACTCGCCGCACAGGCCAATGAGGGCCTCTTCCATCAGGCGGACAAAGTCGACGGGGCCGAGCCGGCCTCCGCGAGGCGAGCGCAGGCTGCGCAGATCGAAGATGGGATAGCCGATGAGCTGGCCCGGGCCGTGATAGGTGACGTCGCCGCCGCGATTGATCTCATGAAGAGTGACGCCGCGCGCGGCCAGCAGCTCGCCGGACACGAGAATGTTGGCGCGCCGTGCGTTGCGGCCCAGCGTGAGCACCGGAGGGTGCTCGAGAAGCAGCAGGACGTTGGCGATGCGATCGGCGGTGCGCAGGGCGACAAGCTCTTCCTGCAGGCGCAGGGCCTCAGCGTAGTCGACGCGGCCGAGATAGAGGTACTGCATCATCGCTCGATTTGATTGTAGGCGCTCTCGACCCGATTCCCGTCAGACAGCGGGTTTTCGCTGCAGGATCGGGAAAAACAGAGAGCGGAAAGGCCATGCTCCGGCCACCCAGAAAAGGGCCATCAGGATGGCGACGGGCAGAGCCCTGGGCGCGATGAGCGCGTTGAGAACGAAGATATTCACGACAAGTGGACCCAGAATCGTCAGGCCGAACGGAACGAACTGGTTCACGACAAGCAGCAAACCGCCAATCACCTCCATCACACCGATGAAGTTCAAGTACCCGATTGCCACGACGGCGCCTATGAATTCACCGGCAGGGCCCGGCGGCAAGGCCTGCTTGCCGAAAAAGTTGAAGAGATGGTTGGAGCCGGCGAAGACAAAGACGGCCCCGAGCAGGATGCGGGCAATAAGAGAGACGATTTTCAAGAGTTGCTCCTGAGATGGCCGGTAGCCAGGACCTGATTCAAGTTGAGATGGCAAAAGCCGGCGGGACGATGCAATTTGATTCTGGACCGGCCGCCGCACGGGCTAGCTCGTGCCACAGGCGGAAACCCGGTCCTCTTTGCAAACAACAATCGGGCAAAGCTATTTGGCCGGGTCGACCAGCGCCTCGTAGACCAGCGCGTGGGTGTGATAGAGAAGCGGGTGGTTGTCAGGACTGCTGCGGCGCTGGATCATGCCCACAAACACGATATCGTTGGTGGGATCGACCCAGAACCAGGTGCCGGCCGCGCCATCCCAGAAAAAAGTCCCTTTGCCGTCGGGCAGGTTGGCCTCAGGTGGATCGAAGATGACCGCGCAGTTGTAGCCGTAGCCGAAGCCGGGGCGCATGATGTGTATGCCGATGCCGAACTTGCCGTTGAGCAGCTCGGCGGGCAGATGATTAGAGGTCATGAGTTTGACGCTGGAAGGAGCCAGGATCCGCACGCCGCCCAGTTCGCCCCCATTGGCCAGCATCTGCGCGAAGCGATAGTAATCTTCGGCCGTGGAGACCAGGCCGCCGCCTCCGGAAGGCGCCGTAGGCTGCGTAGCGTAGTCGGTCGGCGCCCCGTTCTCTGTGGGCTCGGCAACGAGCTGGCCGTTGGTTTCGTGATATCCGGCGGCAAAACGTGCGCGCTTGTCGGGCGGGACGAAGAAGCCGGCATCGCGCATGCCCAGCGGAGCGAAGATGTGGTCGTGCATGAAGTCGGGCAGCGACTGGCCGGTGAGCTTCTCAACAATGTAGCCCTGGATGTCCATCGACATGCTGTAGGTCCAGCCTTTGCCGGGCTGATAGAGCAGCGGAATCTGCGCCAGGCGGTCGATCATCTCCTGCAGGTTTTTCACGTTGGACGTGCCGGGCTTGAGCTCGCCGTACATGCGGTCGACAGGCGTGTCGGCATTCCCGTACGTGAATCCCGCGGTATGCGTCATCAGCTCGCGCAGGTTGGGCGCGTGCTCGGGATCGGCGAGAAGCATTTTGCCGTTGGCGTCGAATCCGCTGAAGACCTTCAGGTGCGCGAACTCCGGAATGAATTTCGAGATGGGATCGGAGGGAAGCCACTTGCCCTGCTCGTAGAGAAGCATCATGGCCGCGCCGGTCACGGGCTTGGTCATGGAGTAGTCGCGGAAAATCGTGTCTTTGGTCATGGGCGCGCCGGTGGCCAGGTCGCGCATGCCGTAGGTGCGGTATTCGACGATCTTGCCGTGGCGGGCGAGGATGGTGACGGCGCCGGCGAGCTGCTTGTTGTCGATTTCGCCCTGGATGAACGCATGCAGGCGCTCAAGACGCTCTGAAGAAAAGCCGACCGACTCGGGCTTGACGGGAGTCATGTCGATTTGCGGGCCGGCGGCAGGTTGCTGGGCGGGCGCGGCGCCAAAGCCCAGGGCGAGGAATGGAGCAGCGAGGAGGGCAGTGGCGATTCTTTGCGACAGAGCCAGGTTCATGGCGCTCCTTTGCGGGGCGAAGTCCTTTGTCAGCGGGTTGACCGACCTTTATATCAACCGATGGGCCCGGGACGCCACTGGACAGACATCGGCCAATTGGAAATTGACTAGAATAATAAGAAGGCCTCAGGCAGGAAGGATCATGCGACCGTCACAGGTTTTGCCACAGCATCGGGACACAATCCGGCGGCTCGTGTTGCAGGCGGGGATGTCGAACCCGCGTGTGTTTGGCAGCGTGCTACGCGGCGAGGACGGCGAGGACAGCGATCTGGATATTCTTGTCGATCCGGCGCCGCGCGCCAGCCTCCTGGCGATGGAACTGCTTCAGTCCCGCATTGCGTCGGTAACCGGAGCCAAAGTCGACCTTCGCACGCCCGAGGAGATCCACCCGAGGCTCCGCGATAAGGTGCTCGCCGAAGCCGCCTCACTATGAGCAAGCAAGACCTCACCCCCCGAGATTTCGTCGGTCACATTCTTCAAGCCGCCGATCGCATTCTTGACTACACCGCGGGAATGAGCCGCGAGGAGTCCTTCGCCGATACGCTCAAACAGGATGCTGTGATCCGCAATATCGAGATCATGGGAGAGGCTACGAATGATCTCCTGGCTGCCGACCCCGGCATCGCTGCGAGATATCCTGCCATCCCATTCGCTCAGATTTACGGAATGCGAAATCGCGTCGCTCACGGATATTTTGCCGTAAGCCTAGCAATGGTCTGGGACTCGGTTGAAGAGGATATTCCGGAGCTGCGCGAGAAGATGGCAAAAGTGCTCGAGGAGCTTCAGGGAGGCGGCGGTTAGACATGGAAGAGCGAGAACCACCTCAAGGCAAATTCATCGAAATCCGAATCCGGGGTAAACTATCTTCTGGCAGGAGGACCGGGCGGTCGCTGCCGGAAACCTCTGCGTGAGCCGGGGTTGACGGGAGAGGAAAGTCCGAACTCCGCAGGGCAGTGTGCCGGATAACGTCCGGGACGTGAGCGTCAAGGCTTACGGACGGCCGAGTGCCACAGAAAACATACCGCCGGACTGTTCGCGCTTCAGCACGAGCAGGTTGGCCCGA
>JASHQH010000024.1 GCA_030037635.1 Acidobacteriaceae bacterium | reverse complement strand
TCGCCGATGCGGTAGGAGAGCGCGCCGGCCAGCTTGCCGTCGATGTAGACGGGGCTGCCGCTCATGCCCTCGACTACGCCGGTATATTCGGGCTTGGCGCCGTGCAGCCGGGCCAGAATCAGGTCCTGGCCGGGGCCGCGCGCGCCGCGCAGCACGCCCAGAATCTCCACCTCCATGGGTTCAGGCGTGGTGCCCTGAAAGACGGTCCACGCGGTTCCGGTCAGGCCGGCATGCACCTGGCTGAGCGGGAAAAATCCGGCATTCTTCGGGGCGCCGGCAGTGGCTGGCGCTGGCGGCTGCGCGCCGCTCGCAGCCTGCGCCGGGGTGTCGGCAGCCTGCCCGCAGAGCACGGGCGGAGCGCCGGCTAGGAGCGAAAATCCCAGCAAAATGGCGACCGCGGGGAGTGGTTTTCCGGTCGACCTCGGGTGTGTTTGCACGTCTATAAGAGTACAGCCTGACGGCCATCGCCGGGTCAGGCCGCAAAGCGCCGGGCGCAGCAGGAATTCGCTGCCGGCTGCCGCGCAAGGCCACGCCCACCGCGTATCCTTGTGATGTTGAGAGGTAGGTTATGTCAAGTTCGCGCCTGAACTCTATGGTCCGTCGCCGTCTATCGCTCGAGCTTTCGTTACTGGCCCTTTTAGCCTTTGCTGCCGCGCCGCTCAGCCGCGCGCAGTCCTCGGGACAGCAGACTCCGCAATCCCCGCAGGGCCAGCAGCCTGCATCGGGCCAACAACAGCAGCAGGAACAGACTGCGCCCGACTCCGGCGGTCCCACCGGCGACAACGGGGTGATCGCCTTGCCCAAAAAGCCTGACGCCGACGAAGCCCCGCCGCCCGCGCCCGCCGAGCCCAAGTTCAAGAACCCCGAGGGAATGCCCAACACCAGCATCCGTGTTGAGGTGCCGGAAGTTACCGTAGACGTGGGCGTGCTGCTCGAAAAGACGCACCAGTTCGTGCCCGGATTGAAGCCCACGAACTTCAGGGTGTACGAAGACGGCGTGGAGCAGAAGATTGAAGGTTTCAAGCGCACTCAAGCCCCCATCACATGCCTCATCCTGATGGAGTATGCAGCGCGTGGTTTTGCGTTCAGGATAGACGCGCTGAACTCGGCCTGGGCGTTTACCCAGCAGCTCCAGCCGCAGGATTACGTGGCCATGATGACCTTCGACCTGAATACCCACATCGTGACCGACTTTACGCAGGACAAGCGGCAGATCATGCAGGGCATCCAGATGCTGGGCAACGAAGTATTCATGCCGGCAGCGTTTCAGGAGACCGATGTTTTCGATGCGCTCAACGAATCGCTCGACCGGCTCTCGCGCATCGACGGCCAGAAGTACATCCTGCTCGTCGCTTCGGGTATCGACTCCATGTCGAAGCTGACGCTGGACCAGATTCTGAAGCGTGTCAAGGCCTCAAGCGGCGTGACGATCTTCACCATCTCCACTGGCGGGCTGCTGCTGGCCGAAACCGAGGGCAGGCCCGGAATGATGTCCGGCATGCGCGACCTGACTTACATGCAAGCCGAAAACCAGATGAAGACCTTCAGCGACCTGACCGGCGGCATGCACTTTGAGCCGCGCTTTGTGGGCGAGCTGCCCGACGATATGCGCGCCATCAACGCCAATATCCGCGCCAAATATCAGCTCGTTTATCACCCCAGCAACGCCAAGCAGGACGGAACCCTGCGCAAGATCCACGTGGAACTGGTGGACGATGAAGGCCAGCCGCTGCGCATGCAGGACCAAAAGCACAAGCAGCTGAAATACGACCTGCAGTACCGCGACAGCTACAAGGCAAAACAGGAAGTCGAGTAGCTCGAATTCGCCGGCTGCCCATCTTTCGCCCATTCCTTGGGCGAAAGGATGGGATCACACGAGCTCAACTCCCACGGATATAACCGGCCGCGGTCTGGAAGTGCAGAGGCGGCATTCCCTGCTCGAGGAACAGGTAGCGCGGGCGCAGCATGTCCGGTCCCGACGTAATGGTCGAGTCAAGGTGGATGAGCGGACAGCCGTCATCGTTGTACCTTGGCCAGTGCGGCAGCCCGGCTCCGTTCGGGTCGCCGCTTTTGGCGAAGTTGGTCCAGTAGCTCATCATCTCGTCGCTCAGGGGCCGGTCTTCCGGCCGCACGTTCCAGCCCGGGCGCGTATCCAGCGTTCCAAACACATACTCGATGTCGTCGGAGTGGAAGCCGAATGTGCCGGGATGAAATTTGCTTGGCGCGTCTGCCAGAGCGCAGGCCGCATTCGAAGCCAGGACCAACATCAATTCCCTCCGCGTGATAACGATAAGAGACCGGGGTCGAGTCACGCACTGATTTTTCTCCGCTCCATGCCGATATGGATTCTCAAGGGAAGGGCGCCATGCACCCTTGCGCCTGAACTGCGACGATGATTCGAGCGGTCCTGCTATCCGCGATGTTTTCGCTATGCGCCTCGAGCGCCGGGGCTGTTGCTGCCGCGCCCCTGACCACTGTGCGCGGTCTCACCGCCATCTCCAACGCCGAAGCCAGAAAACATCTGCCGGTGCGTTTTGAAGCCACCGTTACGTATTACCGCAGCGTGGGAAGAGAGCTATTCGTGCAGGATGGAGACGCGGCGATTTACGTTTATCACCCTCAGCCGTTGCATCTCGTCCCTGGCGACCGGATCCGGGTGACCGGTACCACGCGCGAGAGCTTCCGGCCTTATATCGCCGGCTCCGCCATCGACCTCATCGGTCACGTCGCTTTGCCCAAACCGTTTCCCGCCACCTACGAGCAGATGATCAGGGGCGAAACCGATTGCCGGCTGGTTACGGTGCGGGCGCTGGTGCGCTCGGCCGATTTGGTGCCCGGCCCTGATGCCTCTTTACCCGGCATTCTTCTGCGCGTGCTGGTGGATGGCGGAAGTGCGGACGTGGACATCAGCGACACGGATGATCGCAGGCTGAAAGGGCTGTTGGACGCCGAAGTGGAAATCACCGGTGCGGCTTCAGGACATTTCGACAGCAAAATGCAGCAGACCGGAATCCTGATGCACGTTCAGAGCATGGAAGGCGTCAAGATGCTGAAACCGGCCGGCGCCGATCCCTGGTCGTTGCCGATCACGCCCATGGACCGCGTCATTGCCGGCTACCGCATGATCGATCAGACGCAGCGCATGCGCGTGAGCGGAACCCTCACCTACTACGAACCGGGCACGGCACTGGTGCTGCAGAACGGAAGCCGCAGTCTTTGGATTTCCACCGGATCCTATGAACCGTTGCGTCTGGGTGACGTGGTGGAAGCTACCGGATTTCCCAATGTCCAGAACGGATTTCTGACCCTGACCGGAGCCGAAGTGAAAGACACCCTGACGCCTGCGCCGGTGATGCCGGCGCTGTTCGCCTGGCAGGAGCTCGCCACCGGCGGCAATCGCGGCCAGGGGCACGGCTTCGACCTGGTCACCATCGAAGGCCGGGTCATGGCGCAGGTGCGGGAGGCGACGCGGGATGAGTACGTGCTGTCGGCAGACGGCCATCTCCTCTCGGCCATCCTCAACCATCCTGGCCGACAATCCCCGGCCACGCCCGTGCCGCCCCTGAAAGAGTTGCCCATCGGCGCCAGGGTCCGCGTCACCGGCATCTGCATCCTCTCCAACCCCAACCCGTTTGGCGACTCGGGCGAGGTGGCATTCGATATCTATCTGCGCACCCTCGACGATGTTTCGGTGGTGGCGCGGCCTCCCTGGCTCAATGTGGCTCATTTGCTTTACCTGGTGGGGTTGCTGGTGGTGGCGCTTCTGTTAATTGGCGCCCGCGGATGGTTGCTGGAGCACACCTTGCGCCGGCAGACCCTGGCCCTGGCGCAGGTGGAGCGGCGGCGCAGCCGGATTCTGGAGGAGATGCATATTGCGCGGCCGCTCGAAGATGTTCTCACCCAGATCGCCGCTCTGGTTTCGTTCAAATTGCATGGCGAGCCTTGCTGGTGCACAACCGCCTGCGGCAAGCAAGCAGGCAGCCGTCCCATTGATCTCACAAACTCCTCCTGGCGGATCGTGGATCGCGAAATCAACTCGCCGAACGGGCCGTCGCTGGGAAAGATTTCGGCGGCGCTGGTGGGGCGTAGCACGCCCGATGCCGCGGCGCGAGAGGCGTTGGCCATGGGCGCAGAGCTTGCCACGCTGGCCATTGAAACCTCCCGCCTCCATTCTGACCTGGTCTACCGCTCAGAGTTCGATCTGCTCACCGATGTCGCCAACCGTTTTTCGTTCGAACAACAACTGGTCGCGCTCACCGACGCGGCCCGGCAGTCTGCAGCCGTCTTCGGCCTCATCTTTATCGACCTCGACCGATTCAAGGAGGTCAACGACGGCTTCGGCCACCAGGCGGGAGACCTCTACTTGCAGCAAGTGGCGCAACGCATGAAAAGGCAGTTGCGCGCCGGCGATACCCTGGCGCGCATCGGTGGCGATGAATTCGCGGCCATCGTAACGTCGGCATGCCATCGCGCCGAGCTCGAGGAAATCGCGCTTCGCCTGGAGCGTTGTTTTAACGAGCCCTTCACTCTCGCAGGACGCCTGGTGAACGGAACGGCCAGCGTTGGCCTGGCTCTCTATCCTGAAGACGCCGTCTCTGCCGACTGCCTGTTGAGCAAGGCCGACGCCGCGATGTACCTGGCAAAACAAGCCCGGCATAACTGCAAACAGAAACTGGACGGGGGCCCGGGTTCCGCTCTGGCTCATTGTGCGTAAAACGCTTGCGCGTGTTTCAATCCGGTATACGTCTTGTTTCTCTGTGATTCCCGTCACCTGCCGCCGTTCCCGTTCGACCTATGATGGTCAGTCGGAAGCCCCGATCCGCGCGCACTGAGCGGACGGTTCGCACGCGCGCGCGATCCGGGCAAATTTTCACCCGGGGGGATGGAATGGCAATCGTTTTGTGGAGTGTGTGGGGCGTCCTGGTCGTGGCGGTGGCCGTGGTGAGCCTGTATGCGGCGAGACTGGGGAAGAACGAAGAGGATCAGCTGTTTCTGTCGGACTCTTCGAGCCACGAGCAGATTGAACAGGCGGTGATCGCCGATCGGCTGCATAAGATTCAACCCGTGAAGCGGACCACGCTGGCCCTGGCTCTCGTCATGTCGGCGGTGGTGCTCATCTACTACATCTTCGACATGATCCACCAGTTCAAATAGGGAGCCGTTTTCAGCAGCAAAGCGTTTTGACGGCGCACAGATTCGGGGAGGCGCGGCAAGCCGGTGCGCCTTGCGCTCAGAATGGACTTGAGCGCGATCGGCGGCGCTATCGAACGATGTTGAGCTGCGCCAGAATATCGTGGACGTAATAAACGATCACCACGGCCGTCATCGTGAGCACCAGCCAGCGTGCGACCTTCAGAAGAGGCTCGACTCTCGCCACTTTCGACACAATGATCGCTTGCGCCGCTTTCTCGTGGTCGAACGAATCGTCGAGGAAGATCTGGTCTTCTTCGTCGCGGGTCAGGCTGGAGCGGTAGATGTACAGAGCGGCCATGAAGAGAACAAACGTGGACCACACGGTCCACATCACGGGTACGAACGTCATCGCTGCACCTCCGAACGATCTGCGGTCCCGAATACTGCGGGGTCGAGGACGAACGCGGTCTCGCGGTCAGGGGAGCCCTTACGGCTGCATATAATAGTCCCGAAATGATGAATTTGTGAACCGGTTTTTGATGATAAGAAAGGCACTTTTTTCGGGGGATCGAAGCGGCTTTTGGCTCGCCTCGGCAGATGCGACCGGCCGGGGCGGCGTGCATCAAACACAGTGTGCCGGCTAAAGGACTTGTGTCCGGGTTCGCCGGACGGTAAAGTGATATAGGACACTACCAGAAAGTAGAGGAGAGACCATGGCCACAACCACCACCGCACCAACCCAGGAAACTGTGAAGAAGCCGCCGCTTGTGCTCACTCCCACTGCGATTGCCAAGGTGCGCGAGATTATGGCCACCCAGGACCCCCTCCCCGCCGGGCTTCGCATTGGCGTGGTGGGCGGAGGCTGCTCAGGCTTTCAGTACTCGATGGCCTTCGAGAACCAGGCCGGGATGATGGATAAGGTCTTCAATTTCGACGACTTAAAGGTGTTTGTCGACGCCACCTCCCTCATGTACCTGAACGGCTGCACCGTGGACTATGTTGAAACCCTCGAGGCCGCCGGCTTCAAGTTCGAAAATCCCCAGGTGAAGTCCACCTGCGGCTGCGGCTCGTCGTTCCAGGTGTAAAAAGCAGGGAATCGGCAACAGGGAACAGGGATTAGAAAACAAAGGCTCGCCCGGTCAGGGCGGGCCTTTTGTGTAAGAGCAGGGAAGAGCCGGCACGGAACAGGAATGAGAGAACCTGAGGCCCGGGAGCTAAGGGCTGGAAGGTAAGAGCTGGCAGCTGTTCTCTCACTGCTGTGGCGCGGAGGTCTCGGGCGGCATACTGGGCGGGTTGGGGTTGGGAAGGCCCGAATTGCCGAAGCCCGAGTTGCCGAAGCTGGAGTTGCCAAAAGACGAACTGCCGATGGGACTGGTTGTGCTGCTGGCGGGCTGGCCGATGGTCCCCGTGTTGCCGCCGCCGATGGTTTTCATTTCGGAGATCGGGTCGTAGGTGAACTCCCACTCGTTATAGTGGTCCTTCTTCTTGTAAACCAGGATCGATTGCTTGGGGCTGGCGGGCGAAAAGCCGATGATCCCGGCGCCCCCGAAGGTCTGGCCAGTCAGGCCGGTTCCGGTTCCTGAACTTGTACTCCCGCTTCCACTGCTCCCTGTCGTCGCTCCGCTTGAGCCCGATCCTGATCCGCTGTTGTCGGTGCCGGTTCCCCCCGAATTGTCGGTTGAGCCAGTGCTGCTTGAGCCGGTGCTGCTTGAATCGGAGCTGGAAGACCCGAATATCGAATTGCTACCGCCCGACGAGCTTCCGCCGAAGGAGCTGCCGCCGAACGAGCTGCCACCGAAGGAACTTCCACCGAACGAACTGCCGCCGAAAGAGCTTCCTCCAAAAGCAGATCCCGTTCCGTTGGTTCCCGGCATCGCGCTGTTGCCCCCGCCCGGCCCAATGCCGGCAATCGACGACGCGCCGCCCGAAAGCGGCTGGCCGAAAAAGCCCATCGCCGTGGGCGTCTTGTTCTGGCCAAACATCACCGGCTTCCAGTCGTCCTTGCCGGTGGAGGGATCGATGTACTTCTTGCGCAGGAAGCGGATGTTGTTGGTCTGCACGAGCGCGTCCGCGTTGGGCGGATAGGCGTGGAACTTGCGGTAGTAGAGCTGCACGGCGCGGCGGTACTGCATGCCGCGGTGGAAGGTTTCCAGGTCGCGGTCCCTTTGGATTGACTTGGCGATTTTGGGCGCGGCGATGCCCAGCGAGATGACGACCAGCGCCATCAGGAAAATCGCAACCAGCATCACGTAGCCTTCTTCGCCCGGATGGGCGCCGCTTTGCCGGCTTGGGTTCGGGCCGTCCATCATCTATATTGTCGCTCCCTCGCTCCCTGGCTCCCTCAGTCCCTCAGTCCTTGCTTCTGTCTTCTATTCCCTGTTCCCTGTTGCCTGCTTTCTACGGCGCCGCTGAAAGCGTGAGTGTCTGCGTGTTGTTGTAGGCCAGATCGGTCACATCCACGCTGAGTGGACGAATGACTCCCACCTTGTAGCGATGATCGACAATCTCGCCGGTCCTGGCCATGAAAATGTCGTCACCATGGACAAAGAAAGCCTGCAACGCCTTGTCCTCGTCCTGCGAGTAGCCAAAGTATCTCAGATCGATGGCCGGAGGCTTGGGCGGCGGAGGCGGTCCCGTGGGAAGCGGCTGCGTTTTCGCCAGGTTGTTGTTGCCGCGTCCGCTGCCCAGCGGCGTCGGAATTATGGGAGAAGAATCGGCCGAGAAGATGTTTCTGCCTGTGCCCTCGTAGCGCACGTCTTCGCTTGCCGCGAGCTTTTCAAAGTGCAGCGTAGGATCGATGCCCGCGTTGGTGAGCCTTCGCGCTTCGTCGCCAGCCCCTGCCTCGGCATTGGCTCCGGCGCGATCGGCTCGTGGCGGCAGCGGCGCCGGTGCCGGTGACCCGCCAAAGAAATTATGAAACTCATAGATGCCGAGGACGATCAGCACGGCGAAGAGCACGGCCACCATGATCACCTGGCGCTTGTTTTCGGTGCCCAGAGCGAGGGCCATGACTATTCGCCCTCCCTTCCGGCGGGCGCAGCCGGAGCCGGCGCAGGAGCGGGGCTGGCCGGCGGCGCATTCAGGGGCAGGCCACTGGCCGCCGCCGCCGCCGGGCGCAGCCAGGTGGAAAGCTGCAGGCGCAGGTTCACCTGGCCTCCCTGCTGGCCGGTGAGCGACATGGCGCGGATGACGAAGAAGATCGGATCGCGCTCCACGCTGTTGATGAAGTGCATGATGGCCGGATATTCCCCGCTGATGCCCGCATCCATGGTGATTTCCACCAGCCCCGCGCCGGGTGGGTTTTGCGCGTACTGCACGCGGGTGAGCCGCACCCCCGAAGCCACCTGCAGCTCGCCGATGCGCGTATCGATCGAGGAGTAGTTGGGCGGAATGCGCTTGTCGTAGAAGCTCATCATCTGGTCGCGGGTCTTTTCCACCCGCCCATCGAGGCCGCGCAAGGGAACGGTCTGCAGTTCGAGCGCTCTCAACTGAATTTGCTTGCCGGCCAGAACGTCGCTGGAATGGCTGTTGGTAGCGGCCCAATCCATGCCCAGGGGAACGGCCAGTCCGATGGCGAGCAGTAACAGAACGACAAAACCGGCTACATGCCAGGTAAGCGGCGATGTCAGGCGCTCACGCCAGGTCGTGGTGGGCTGCGCGGCGCTCATTGCGGGCCTCCTGGCGGCGTATGCGATGCCGGGTGAGTGCCGGGCTGCGCGGGTCCCGTGTACGGCTGGCGGCCTATGTGTTGCGGGAAGGCCGGAACCTGCTGGAAGCGATGCGGATTGGCGCCCCGGGGCCGCCTGGGAGCGGATTCACTCGGCGCGGATCCTTCGGACGCGGATTTTTCTTCAGGCGAAGCGGTTTCGGCGAGCTCAGCCGCGCCCCGCTCGCCGGGCAACGGCGGATTGTAATCGGCCTGCAGATCGAATTGAAAGCGGTTGGTCGCGCTCACCGCCTCCTGGCGCTGATTGGCGCCGGTGCCGGTTTCGCTGGTCTCGCCCACGATGCGCGGCTCAAGAAACCGCCGCGACCGCTCCAGATTGCGCACCAGGTCCTCGGCGCGGTCGTGCGGTCCCACCACATGCAGGTGCACGGTGATGTGACCGTCCTTGTCGCGAATCGGCTCGATCCCCGTCACCTGCACTCCGGCGGGATCCACGGTTTCCAGCGCTTCCATGGCCAGCGTCCACGAGAAGGCCTTCTGATCGAAGAGCTGGTTCAGCACCTCGGCCTGGTCGAGCAGCTCCGCGTTATCGGGCCGGTGCATGAAAGCCTCGGCGCCCCGGCGCTCGGCTTCGACGCGCGCCACCTGGAAATCCACCGCCTGCTCGCGGGCGCGCGCCGCCACCGCCCGCCGGTCCAGCAGGTGCAGTCCGATGCCGAAGAGGATGCAGGTGCAGGCGAGGATGACCATTGCGACGCGCAGGCGCTTGATCGTCGGGCCCACATCGGCGTAGGGGCGGGTGGCGAGATTGAGCGTAATCCTCATGCTTTAACCCAGAGGGCGCCCCATCCTGGCCGAGCCTTTGTTTTTGCGGCCGGGGTGGGATAAGAAATCCAAATCGGCTCCATCAATAACATCGGTCTATCCCGCTCCTGCCAGCGCCCCGGCCACGCCGGCCAGGTTGATTTGAGGAAGTGTTGCCGGCGCGCCCCCCTCGGGAACCGGCGCCCACTCCACCACCGTCAGCTCCGGGTCGGCAACCATGCTCGCAAAATCATCGGGCTTGAAGATGCCCGCGTAATGCAGGCGGCGCGGGCGTGCGCCCAGCTTGTCTTCGAAATACGCCACAGCTACGGCAATGCTGCGCTGAATTTCTTCCATGCGATGCGCGGGCTCGGCGGGTAGGTCGATGGTGCGGTAGAGCAGCAGGTCCTGTCCGTTGGCGATCGACGTGGTGAGCGCCTGCGAGCTCAGATTGGCGGCCAGAAAAGCCTCCATCGAATCGGCGGCTTCAAGCGCGGCAAGGCTCGAGGGCAACACCGCGCCCGGTTCGTAGCCGGCGGCGCGCACGGCAGCCTCGTATTCGGCCAGGATGGGCCCGGGCAGGACCGCGGCCATCACTTTGCACCCGGCCACACTCTGCGCGACCACCTGGTAGCTCACGCCAGCGTGCTCCACGTCGAAGGGAACCATTTTGCGCAGGCGGAATCGCACCACCGAGAGAGCTTCGGCATCCTTTTCGGGCAGGGTATCGAAATCGAGAACGAACACGCGCACCACAGTGTCGGGCAGCACCACCGAGACGGCCCGGGTGCGCGGCGAAACCTCAGAGAGCGCGGAACGAATAGCCGACGCCACCGCTTCGGGCGAGCGCAGGTTGGGCTCGTCAATGCCGGGCGCCAGCGCGCCCGCGGCCAGGGGTGCAAAGGCGAAGGTATCGTCGGCATCCTCGCCGCGCTTGCCTGCGCCTCCCGCGCGCACCGCGGCCAGCACGCCTTCGGGCGTGATCTCAATGGCAGCAGACGGCCGTCCTCCGGCCTGCGTGCTCGGTTTCGTTCTGTTCAGGTGCGATGGCAAGTTGCGTGTCTCCGATGTTGAATCTGATTTCTTCAGGGCTAAAGCCCGCGTATATTTTTTGCGGCCCTTTCGGCACGACGAATGTCGTGCCCTGATACAAACCGTTGTTCAGCGAGC
>JASHQH010000207.1 GCA_030037635.1 Acidobacteriaceae bacterium | reverse complement strand
CGGTGCGGGCACCAGTTCGCCCTGCGCCATGCGGGAGTGCTTGAGTTCGGCGGCTTGCTTCCGATATTCCCAGTTGGCCCAACCCGCCCAGGCAAACACGGCCAAGAGAAACAGAACCACCGCCAGAACCAGCGTGTTGCGGCGCAGGGGGAAGGGAGCCATGAGTCTATTGTACGAGGCGGATAGAGATCGGGAAGCAGGGAACAGGGAATTGGCCGCGGCGCTCCAGTCCTCCTACTCCCTCGCGCCCTGGTTCTCGGCTCCCTCGGTTCCTTGGTCCCTGGTTTTTGTTACCATCAGGCCGATGAGTCCGCACAAGCCTGGCAATCGCGAATCGGAGCCGCTGCGCCCCGCCGAACTGGTGCGCACCGAGGCTGCCGCGCTGGAAGCGCTTGCCCGCCGCCTCGAGGGGCCCATGGCTGCGTCCTTTGCCCGCGCCGTGGAGATGATCCTGCGCTGCGGCGAATCGAACGGCCGCGTGGTGGTAACGGGCATGGGCAAAAGCGGCATCATTGCGCAAAAGATCGCGGCCACGCTCAGCTCCACCGGCTCGCCGGCCATCTTTCTGCACCCGGCCGAGGCGGTGCATGGCGACCTGGGCGTGCTGATGCCCGGCGACGTGGTCATCGCTCTGTCGGCCAGCGGCGAGACGGAAGAGATTCTGCGCCTGCTCGCCTATCTCAAGCGCATGGGCGACGCGCTCATCAGTTTCTGCTGCAGCCTTCAATCAACTTTGGCGCAAGCCAGTGACGTAGCGCTCGATTGCAGCGTAGAGCGCGAGGCTTGCGGGCTGAACCTGGCGCCCACGGCTTCGACCACGGCCATGCTGGCGCTGGGCGACGCGCTGGCCGTGGCCGTAAGCCTGGATAAGGGCTTTCGCGCAGAGGATTTCGCCGATTTGCATCCCGGCGGCAAGCTGGGCAAGCGCCTGGCCAAGGTGCGCGACCTGATGCATACCGGCGAGGAGATTCCCGCCGTGGCGCCGTCGACGGGAATGGCCGATGTGATCTTTGAGATGTCGTCAAAGAAGCTTGGCATTACCACAGTGCAGGAAGGCGGCCGGCTGCGCGGGGTGATTTCCGATGGCGATTTGCGCCGGCTGCTCGAGCGCGAGGGCGGCGCGGCGCTGAGCAAGACGGCCGGCGAAGCGATGAATGCTCATCCGCGCACCATTGCCGGCGAGGAACTGGCTGCGAAGGCGCTGGCCATCCTGGAAGAGCGGAAAATTACTTCGCTGGTCGTGGTCGATGCAGAGCAGAGGGTGGAAGGCATTGTGCATCTGCACGATCTGTGGGGCGTGGAGCTGATGTGAGAACAGGGAACAGGGAATAGGGAACAGGGATTAGGAACCCGGCTACGCCCTCACCGAAATGCCGGCGAGAGCATCGCCACCATTTCCAAATCGCGGTCCAGAATCACTGATTTGTCAGGGTCGGCGTTGTTGTAATGCACCTGGACGTGCTTGTCCTTGGCCTGGCGGACGAATTCGTCGGCCTGCTCCTCGCGGCGGAAATGGCGCACGTACTTGCCTGCGCGGTATTCACCCACATAGTAGCTGTAAGTGAGCTCGGCCCAATAGCTCCACCGGCTGTGCTGGTGCACCTGGCCGCTCAGGATGGTGGCATCGGTCGCGGGCCATCCGGCCATGGCCTGGTTCTGGCGCCATTTCTGGTACAGCTTGCGCCCCCCGAATGCGGCCAGGGCACCGGGGATCACCCCGAAGACCTTGAGCAGCTTGAAGAAGCCGAACAGGAGGGGTTCCCAGGGAAAGTGGTGCGGATTCATAGCTCCAGAGTATGCCACATGGGGCGCAGCGACCGCCGAGTCCCTGGCGGTTTGGGCTAGTGTGCCGTGTTTGCGGGCAGCTTCACTGAAGTCCGCGCAAGTCTCATCAATTGAAGGCCCTTCCGGTTCTACACCCCGCAAACATTTAGAATGAATTCTGCTTCCATCTGGCTTGCGTCCGCCTGTGCGGGCGGGAAAGTACGCTCTTTTTTATGCATCGATGGTCGAAGCTGTTTATTCCTACGCTGCGCGAGGCCCCGGCGGATGCCGAAGTGGCCAGCCACAAGTTTCTGCTGCGCGCCGGCTACATCCGTCAGCTTGGCGCCGGCCTCTACAACTACCTTTTCCTTGCCACACGTTCGCTGAACAAGATCATGGCCATCGTGCGCGAGGAGATGGACACGATCGGGCAGGAGTTCTACCTGCCTGGCCTTCTGCCCAAGGAGCCGTGGGAGGAGAGCGGACGCTGGGGCGCCATCGGCGAGAACATGTTTCGCCTCAAGGACCGCAGGGGCGCGGATCTCTGTCTGGGTTTTACGCATGAAGAGATCATGACCGGGATCGCGCGCGGTGAATTGCGCAGCTACAAGCAGTTGCCGCAGATCTGGTACCAGATCCAGACCAAGTTTCGCGACGAGCCCCGGCCCAAGTCGGGCCTGCTGCGCGTGCGCCAATTCATCATGAAGGACTCCTACTCGTTCGATCTCGACGAGGCCGGTCTGGATCGCAGCTTCAACCAGCACGACAAGGTCTATCGCGCCATTTTCAGCCGCTGCGGGCTGCGCTTTGTGGCAGTCGAAGCCGATTCGGGCGCCATGGGCGGCTCGCAGTCGCAGGAGTTCATGGTCTACACCGATGCGGGCGAGGACCTGATTGCAAGCTGTCCGGTGTGCAGCTATGCGGCGAACCTGGAAAAGGCCGTTTCACGGCTTGGTCCTTTGGAGGAGATGGCCGCTACAGGAGATGGGAAGCCGGAGCTGGTGCACACGCCGGGCTGCGCGGCGATTTCCGATGTGGCCGCGTTCTTCAAGATTTCGCCGGCGTCGGATATCAAGTGCGTGGCCTACATGGCCGAACGGGGATTCAGAGGCGAGGGGCATGAAAAGTGGCTGCCGGTGGCCGTTTTTTTGCGGGGCGACCACTCGGTGAACGAGGCCAAGCTGCTGGGCCTGCTGAGCGCGAGCGAGCTGCGTCCCATGCAGGCTGAGGAGCTGGCGAAGTACTTCCGCGGGCCGGCCGGATATCTGGGCCCGGTTGGGTTGCGGCCCAAGGAAACGGCGAATCCGGGCAGCTCGCCGCTGGAGTTTGCGGGGGGCGGGGATGTGATTGTCGTTGTCGACAAGTCGCTGGAAGGCCGCCAAAACATGGTCTGCGGGGCCAACCAGCTCGACTACCACCTGCGCAACGTGGCGCCCGGGCGCGACTTTAGCTGGACGCTGGCAGCCGACATCCGTAACGTGAACGAGGGCGAAGGCTGCCCAAGTCCCGGCTGCGCCGGAAAGCTGGTGGTGGGCAAGGCCGTCGAGGTGGGCCACATTTTCAAACTCGGTACCAAGTACTCCAATTCGCTGGGCCTGCGCGTGCTCGACGAGAACGGCAAAGAAGTGACGCCCATCATGGGCAGCTATGGCATCGGCATCGAGCGCATCCTCACGGCGGCCATTGAGCAGTCAAACGACGCCAACGGCTTCTGGCTGCCGGTCTCGATCGCGCCGTTCACCGTGGTGGTGACGATCACGAACGTGGCCGACGCGGCCCTGCGTGCAACGGGCGAAAACCTGGCCCGCGATCTTGAAGCCGCGGGCCTCGACGTGTTGCTTGATGACCGGGATGACCGTGCCGGCGTCAAATTCAAAGACGCGGACCTCGTGGGCATTCCTTATCGCATCAATGTAGGGAAGAAAGCATCGGCAGGCCAGGTGGAGCTGGTGACGCGGGCCACAAGCACGAGTGTGGATGTAGTCTTAAGCGAGGCAGTTGCGCTGGTGAAGAAGCGCGTCCAGGAGGAAATCCTGCTGGAGGAGAGCGACTAGCTACTAGCCGGGCCGCGGCCGACTTGGAAGAAGGAGATGGTGCAAGCCGGGAACTCGCAGCCAAGAGCTAGAAGCTGGAAGCTTTCTTCAGGAACCCCATGGCGGTCAAACTCAAAATCGCGAGGCCGGTGCGGCGCTGGTCGCTGAAATGGGTGATTCTGCTCACCGCGCTGGGGGTCTGCGCGGCCGTGGCGCTGGTGGGCCTTTCCATCTTCTCCTACTTCTATTTCAAGTACGAGGGCATTGTCGACGCGCGGCTCAAGCAACCCATCTTTGTCGACACCGCGAAAATTTATGCTGCACCGCGCGAGGTTCGCCCTGGACAAAAGCTCACCGTCCGTCTGATTGCCAACGAACTGCGCGAAGCCGGCTACACCGGCGACGGCGCCACGCCGGCTTCGCCGCTGGGAACCTACAGCGAAGGTGTGCAGCAGATCACGGTGAACCCCGGCCCACAGTCGTATCACGCACCCGAGAGCGCCACCATCCGCGTGAGCGGCGGCCAGGTGGATTCCATCACCGATGACCGCGGGCAAGCGCTCGCCAGCTACGAACTGGAGCCGCTGCTCATCACCGGCCTGAGCGAAGACGCCAAGCGGACCAAGCGTCGCCTGCTGACCTATGAGGAGATTCCACCGAATCTGGTGCACGCCGTTATCGCCATCGAGGATCGGCGCTTCTTTGAGCACAATGGCGTGGATTTCTATCGGATTTTCGGCGCCATTCTCAACGACCTGACGCCCGGACATCGCTGGACCGAGGGCGGATCCACGCTCACCATGCAGCTGTCGCGCGGATTCTTTCTGACGCCAGAAAAGACCTGGCGCCGCAAGGTTGCCGAAATTGCCATCACATTTCAGCTGGAGCACCGCTTCGATAAGAAGCAGATCTTCGCGATGTACGCCAATGAGGTGCCGCTGGGGCAACTGGGCAGTTTTTCGGTCGACGGCTTCGGCGAAGCGGCGCAGGACTATTTCGGCAAGGACGTGAGGCAACTGGATCTGTCGGAATGCGCGCTGCTCGCCGGGCTGATCCAGAGTCCCAGCCGCCTGAACCCCTTCCGGCACGCCGAGCGCGCCATTGAGCGCCGCAATCTGGTGCTGGATGCGATGGTAGAAATCGGCGCCATTACCAAGGAACAAGCGGAAGCCGCGAAAAATGAGCCGTTGCATCTGACGCCGGGGAGCGTGGACGCCAGCGAAGCACCTTATTTTGTCGACCTGGTGCACGACCAGCTCACCCAACGGCTGGGCGACCGCGATTTTAACCGCGAAGGTTTGCGCATCTACACCTCGCTCGATCCTGACCTGCAGAGACTCGCCACGCAGGTGGTCAACGCCACCATGCCCATGGTGGATGCGCAGGTGGACAGGCTGCACGCTCGCGACAAGAAGCTTGGCAAGCCGTACATTTACCCACAAGTTGCGCTGGTGGCCCTCGATCCACATACCGGCCAGGTGCTGGCGCTGGTAGGCGGGCGCAGCTACGGCACTTCGCAGGTGAATCACGCAGTGGCGCACCGGCCCACGGGATCGATTTTCAAGCCGTTCGTCTATGCTGCAGCTTTCCAGGGTGCAGTCCAGGGCACCATGCTGCCCGGGCAGGACCACCTTTTTTCGCCGGTTACCATGCTGAGCGATGCGCAACAGACTTACGGCGAGGGTACGGACTACGAATACACGCCGCGCAATTACAAGGGCGAGTATTACGGCGATATCACGGCGCGCCTGGCGCTGATGCGATCGGACAACAACGCAACGATCAGCCTGGCGGGCATGGTGGGGTTCGACCAGGTGGCGGCGCTGGCCCGCGACGCCGGCGTCAAGAACGCGCAGGGCACTCCTTCGATGGCCATTGGTTCCTACGACGCCACACCTCTCGATATGGCCGGCGCATACACGATTTTCTCGAACGGCGGCGTCCATATTGACCCCTGGATGCTGGCCAGTGTGCGCACGCCGGATGGCGACATCATTCAGGATTACTCGCCGACCACCCGCCAGGTCCTCGATCCGCGCGTGGCCTTTCTCACCACTTACATGATGGAAGCCGTTCTGCAGGGCAACGGAAGCGACCCCTGCGTGATCGGAGGGCGAGATTTCTGCGGAACGGGCGCCGGCGTCCGCAATATGGGATTCACCGCACCGGCGGCGGGCAAAACCGGAACCAGCCACGACGCCTGGTTCGCCGGCTTCACCAGCAGCCTGCTCTGCGTGGTATGGGTGGGCAACGATGATTACACGAGTATCGATCTAGAAGGCGCCCACGCCGCAGCACCCATCTGGGCTGATTTCATGAAGCAGGCCGTGCTGCTGCCACAATATTCCGACACCAACGAATTCACGCCGCCGCAAGGAGTGCAGATCGAAACCCTGGATAAGGCGACCAATCTGCTGGCCGACGCGGCCTGCCCCGACGATTTCACCGCGGCCTTTCTCGACGGGACCGCGCCCACCGACACCTGCGACCACAAGGGCCTGGGCGGCGATCATCGCAACATCTTTCAGAAGATCTTCGGACTCGGGAAGCCCAGCCAGTAGCTTGCAGCCTGCAGCCTGGACCTATTCGCTATTGGCTATCGGTTTGCTTCACCCGTCCACATCTGACCCGTTCGGCATGGGCTGGCAGCGCGGGCACCAGAAGGTGACGCGTGCGTCAGCGCCCTGGATGCGGCGGCGAATCGATTCACCACAGTGCCGGCAGGGCTCGCCCGCGCGCCCATACACCCACAGGCTTGCGCCCGGATCGGAGGCATGCGTGGTGCGGCGCTGCTGGCTGCGATAGGTGACGATGGTGTCGCCTGAGTCCTCAAGCACGTTGGCGCTGAGCAGCTTTTGTGCGCAAGCGATCATGGTTGCGGCCTGGTCGCGTGTGAGCGTTCGAATCGCGCGGAACGGATGAAGCCCGCAAACGAAGCAGATCTCTGACTTGAAGACGTTGCCCACGCCGGCCAGCACGCTTTGGTTGAGCAGCGCGTCGGCGACGGCGTCGCTTCGCCGGGCGATCAAGCGCTCCAGCGCGGCGCCGGCGTCGAATTCCACCCTCAGCAGATCGTTTTCTTCGCGCGCCACGCGCAGATCGCGCTGCAGCGACTGGGCGGTGTGCATGCGCGCCACGGGCACGCGGAAACCCACCGCCTGGTACTCACGGTTCTCGATGACAATCCGCATGTGGATGCGCGCAAGCTGCCAGCGCTCGCCCAGCCGGTAGATGTGCCAGCGGCCGTTCATCAGCAGGTGCGACGCCAGGATGCCGCCGCCTGAAAAATGCATCAGCAGCCATTTGCCGCGCGCTTCCACGCGATCGATCGTCTGCCCGCAGAGCGGCGTATCGTCGTTAAAACGCATCAGCCAGGGAAACGTGGAGCGAAAGCCGGTGACCGGCTTGCCCACCAGCGCGCGGCCCAGGTTGCGCGCGGTGCGAAAAATGGTGTCGCCTTCGGGCATAGCCGAATTCTACTGCCTGTGTCGGCCATCACCAGACAGGACCGTCCGCAAGAATACGATGCCGTCAGCGGAGGAGTTACGCATGAAGATGCCGAATGCAATTCTCCTCGGCTGCGCGTTCCTGGCGGGTGCGCAGCTTCTCACCGCACAGGCGGCTCGTATCGGCACGTTCGATCGCCAGGCGGTTGCGCTGGCCTACTATCGCTCGCCCCAATGGGGCGAAGTTCTGCGCCAGAAGCGTGCCGAGTTGAGGGCGGCACAACAAGCCGGTGACCAGAAGAAAGTGGATGAGCTGAGCGATTGGTTTGGCCAAGCGCAGGAACTGGCGCACAGTCAGGTCTTCGGCAAGGCGCCGGTCGATAATATTCTGAAGGAAATTGCGCCCGCAATCGAGAATATCCGCAAGGCAGAGAACTTATCCGCAGTGGTCGCGGCGCCTGCACCGGATTCAGCATCGCAGGCGGTCGACGTGACGCCGCAGCTTCTCGATTGGCTGAAAGCTGACGAGAAGACCAGGGACCTGATCCGCCAAATGCAGAAGAATTGACGACATCTGAAGCCGGTTAACCTTATCAGCGTGCGGCCGAGGTTGCGCGTGGCGCGAAAAATTGTCGCCTTCAGGCATGTTTCGCTGCTTCCTGGTTGAGATTGGAAGGAGTTGGCAACGCCAAAAGCAAAGGCTCCGGTCATCAAGCCGGAGCCTCTGCCGTGGTACCGTCCAGTACCCACTGGAAATACCCTCCAGACGACTTCCCGCGAGGCAGCAATCTTACCTGCTTTCTTGGTCGCGTCTCGTGCCCCCCATCACATTGGAAGGAGCTATTGGAGCTCGCCCGCATGCGCATCGCCCGCCCGATGCCCGATAGCGAGCGGAATGCGCCGCAGGTGCATGCCCAGCGGGCCGGGATGAAAGCCCGCATCCATGAGGAAGCGAGCCATGAAGTGCGCTGCCACGGGCTGTCCGTTGATGGTGGTGATCAGAACGCCCTCGTGGCCGCTGGTACGCAAGCGTTCCTGGCCGCGGGCGCACAAAAAATGCGCCAGGCCCGATGCCGCTTGCGAGCGCTCGGGCTCCTCGGCCGGCAGAAAGACGAGCAAATTAGGATTACCGCGGCGCAGCCATGCCACCAACTGCCCGTTGCGCAGAATCACTTCAGCGTAAGCGGCGCGCGTAAGCACGCGCGGCGCCGATTGCCACCCCGCAGACGAGGACCTGTCTGCGAGGACCCCGGTTTCCGAGTCTTGCTCGGCGACCGGCAGCTCGGGCCAGCGCAACACTGAGCCGTAGGGGTTGGCCGGATCGGATGCCGCCAGTTGCACAAATTCCGGTTTCTCCGCGGGCGGGCCGGTGCGCAGTTGGCGCAGCAGATCCACCGCTGCCGGCAACGCAAACTGCGTCGCGCCGAGGCCCGCCACAAAATAGCCGCGCCGGATGCGACCGCT
Source organism: Acidobacteriaceae bacterium (assembly GCA_030037635.1). Classification (GTDB taxonomy): domain Bacteria; phylum Acidobacteriota; class Terriglobia; order Terriglobales; family Acidobacteriaceae; genus Telmatobacter. The sequence goes on along the minus strand of JASHQH010000207.1, from coordinate 8,531 downwards.
CTCTTCAAGCGCCTTCAGCACATCGTAGACGGCGCTGAATCCGCCGGGCAGGTTTTCTGCCGCGACTGATTCACGCAGCAAAACGCCGTAGCGGTGCAGCAATTGCAAGGCGAGCGCGTGGCTGCGTTCGGTCTCGGTGGGAGCGGAGAAGTTTCTCTCAGGCGCCAAAGCGCCACCGGATGGGGCTGGATGAACGTAGGGGCCAAGGTCAGTACCCTGCGCATTTGCATGCTGCGACGACAAGAGCGACCAGCGCCCCTGCGCGGCAGGTGGTGTGGTGCGCCGCGAGCGGAAGACCGCACCGGTTTGCACGCGGCGCGGAGTCCTCGCGCTCTCGGGCTTCATGGTGTATGCACGCAGCGCATGCAGCGAATCGTTGGTAACAAGCCCGCGCCAGACGAGGCTCCATAAGGCATCGATGGTCTCACCGGGATAGCCACCGCCGGCGCCCTGGTGCAGAGCATCGAAGAAGCTCGCGCCCGTCGACTCGAGCACGGCGAGCAGTTTCTCCTCGCGCTCGGTCAACGGCTCGGCAAGCGGCCGCCTCTGCGCCAGCAGCGGCAGCTTGTCAGCAAGAAACAGCGCGATGCGGCCATCGCGCTCGCCAATGGGCTCGACGCCAGCCCACGCCACCTCGCCCGCGGCAATCAAGGTGTCGAGCCCTGACGGCGCGTACCCGGCAAGGCGCGCAGGCAAAATCGACGTCTCAAGCAGCGAGGCGGGCAGCGGGGCGCCCTGCAGATTTTCGATGGTGTCCAGCAGGGCGTCTAAATGCCCAGGCCCGCTGCGGCGCGGCGCCAGCAGCCCTTGCCAATGGGTGAGGAAGCGGGCCAAGGTGTGCTGCTCCACCGGTTCCACTTCGCGGCGGAGGCGAGCCAACGACTTGCGCCGAATCTGCCGCAGGATCTCCGCGTCGCACCATTCGCGATGAAGCCTGCCAGGCCGAAAGCCGCCTTCCAGCACGCGTCCCTCGGCCGCAAGCTGGCGCAAGGCATTCTCCACCACGCTCGGGTCAAGGCCGAACCGCTCGGCCGGCTCGCGCAAGGTGAACGGCCCATGCGTGCGCGCATAGCGCCGCACCAACTCCAGCACAGGAAGTGCCACAGGCTCGAGCAGCGCGGCGGCGAGGCCGGGCGGCAAGGGAATGCCCAGCCCATCACGATAGCGGGCGGCATCCTCGGCTGCGATCAGCCGCTTCTCGCCGGCGATGCGCAGCTCAAGCAAGCGCCGCGAGCGGATGAGCCGATCCAGCGATTCCAGGAGGGCCTTATCGGCAACGCGGAGAGCAATTTCGGCCCTCGATAAATCTCCCAGCCGCAGGCACAGGTCGTGTATCCCGTCGGAAGAGCGCGCGCGGAAGTTCTCCGCGAGGCATTGCGCCGCCTCTTCCACCTGGGCGATGGCGTCGGCATCCAGCAATTCGCGCAAGTCGGCCTCGCCCAGCAATTCGCGTAGCTGGTCCTGATCGATGGTGAGCGCCTGCGCGCGGCGCTCGGCCAGCGGCGCGTCGCCATCGTACAGGAAGTTGGCTACATAGCTGAACAACAGCGACGAAGCAAATGGCGAGGGCTTGCGCGTTTCCGCTATGTGAACGCGCAGCTTCCGCTCTTCTACCTGCTTGAGAATTTCAATCAGCGCCGGCATGTCGAACACGTCGCGGAGGCATTCGCGATAGGCTTCGAGAAGAAGTGGAAACGACGGATAACGCGAGGCCACGCTGAGCAGATCGTAGGAGCGTTTGCGCAACTGCCACAGCGGCGAGCGCTGGTCAGCGCGCCGGCGCGGGAGCAGCAGCGCGCGGCCCGCAGCCTCGCGAAAGCGCCCGGCAAACAGCGCCGTCGAACCCAGCTGGCGCAGCACAAGCTGCATGGCTTCAGCAGACTCGACAAGAATCCAATCGGAATCGGGCGGCTCGTCAGTGTCAGGGAAGCGCAGCACAAAGCCGTCGTCGCCCCAGAGCGTTTCCACTTCAGGCCCGCCGGCAGCGCGGATGCGCGCGCTGACCGCCATGGCCCAGGGAATGTGGATGCGGCTGCCGAAAGGCGTCAGCACGCAGACGCGCCAGTCGCCCAGCTCGTCGCGGCAGCGCTCAACCACAATGGTGCGGTCGTCGGGGATTTGACCGGTGGCTTCGGCCTGATCGTCAAGAAAACGCAGCAGATTCTCGGCCGCGCCGGGATCGAGATCGTGCTCATTGACGAGGCGCGTGAGCGCAGCGGCCCGCGGCAGGGCGCGCAGCTCGCGCACCATGGCTCCGATGCGACGGCCAAACTCGAGCGGCCGTCCCGGACCGTCGCCCTTCCAAAATGGCATTTTGCCCGGCTCACCGGGCGCCGGCGTCACCAGGACGCGGTCGTGCGTGATTTCGGTGATGCGCCAGGTGGAGGCCCCGAGAATGAAGGTCTCGTTTTCGTGGGCCTCAAAGACCATCTCTTCGTCGAGCTCGCCCACGCGCACCGGCTTGCCCTCAGTGAAGGCGAGGAAAACCCCGTAGAGGCCGCGATCGGGAATGGTGCCGGCGTTCAGGATCGCCAGACGCGCTGCACCCTGGCGCGCCGAAACTACGTTGCGCACGCGATCCCAGGTGAGGCGCGGGCGCAGCTCGGCGAATTCGTCGGAGGGGTAGCGGCCACTGAGCAGATCGAGCACGCCCTCGAACGCCGAGCGCGAGAGCGACCCGAACGGCGCTGCACCACGCACGAGGTCGAAGAGAAAGTCGACGGAGACCTCAGCGGCAGCGGGGCTAGCGGAGTTAGCACCAGCTGTCGCGCCTTCCCAGGCCTCAAAATTGAAAGTCAGCGCGTTCGTTCGCTTGCTCCTTGTCTTCCTGTTCTCGGTTCCCCGTTGCCTGATCCCCGTTTTTCCTGCACTTGCCACGATTGCCACCAGCTGCTGGCAGAGCACATCAAGCGGATTGCGCGGATAGCGGGTGGACTCGATGTGCCCCTCGTGCATGGCGCGCGTGACGGCGGCGCAGGCGACCAGGTCGGCGCGGTACTTGGGGAAGAGAATGCCCTCGCTGACCGCGTCCACGTGATGACCGGCGCGGCCGATGCGCTGCATGCCGCTGGCCACCGAGGGCGGCGACTCGATTTGGATCACGAGGTCGACGGCGCCCATGTCGATGCCCAGCTCGAGCGTCGAAGTGGCGCATAGCGCGCGAATCTGTCCGGCTTTGAGCTGCTCTTCGATCACCGCGCGCTGCGCCGCGGCCAGAGAGCCGTGATGGGCGCGGGCAATGGGCTTACACTCCAGGGACGAGGACCCGTCCGTGGGGTCTCCGTTTTCGGCGGCCAGCTCGTTCAGCGCCCCGGCCAACCGCTCGGCGATCTGGCGCGCGTTGACAAAGATGATGGTCGAGTTATGTCGGCGAATGATTTCGAGCAGCCGGGGATGGATCGCATTCCAGATGGAAACGCGGCGTGGCGTTTGCGAGGCCGGTCCGGAGGGAATCTCCTCCATCTCGCCCAGCCGCGCCATGTCTTCAACCGGAACTTCGATGCGCAATTTGAGCTGCTTGGGCGCGGCGGCGTTCACGATGGTGACGGGGCGGTAGCGGATCGAGGCCGCTTCCGCGTCCTCGGGGACCAAGGGACCAAGGGGCCGAGGGACCGAAAGAGCATCTGTCGCAGCGGCTTCATCGTTTGTTCCATGAACGCCTTGACCCGCGGTCTGCTCCGATTCATTCTTACTTACTGGCTCCGATCTGCCTGGTGCCTCGGTCCCTTGGGCTCTTGGTCCCTGTACTTCGATTCCGCCCAGAAACCGCGCCACTTCTTCCAGCGGCCGCTGCGTAGCCGAAAGCCCGATGCGCTGCAGAGGTTTCCTGGTCAGCGCCTGAAGCCGCTCCAGCGTGAGCGCGAGGTGTGCGCCGCGCTTGGTGGGCACCAGCGCGTGAATTTCATCCACGATGACTGTGTCCACGGTGCGCAGCGCCTCAGCCGCGTGCGAGGTGAGCAGCAGGTAGAGCGACTCAGGGGTGGTGATGAGGATTTCAGCGGGCTGGCGCGCAAACCGTGCCCGCTCGCGCTGCGGCGTGTCGCCGGTGCGCACGCTGACGTCCGGCTCGCGAAAGGGCATACCCATGTGCCGCGCCATGTTGGCCATGCCGACCAGCGGCGAGCGCAGATTGCGCTCCACATCTACAGCCAGTGCCTTCAGCGGCGAGACATAAACAATGCGGCAGCCCTTGTGTGAAGTTCGGGAGGTTTTCTGCTCCCTGTTTCCCGTTCCCAGTTGTCTGTTCTGCAGCATTAATCGGTCAAGGCACCACAGGAACGCGGCCAGCGTTTTTCCCGTGCCGGTAGGCGCCAGGATGAGCGCATTTTCGCCGCGAGCAATCACAGGCCAGCCCATCCGCTGTGGCGCGGTGGGCTCTTCAAAAACGGCCCGGAACCACGCCGCCGTTACGGGGTGAAAGACGGCAAGAGGGTCGGCGATGTCCGGCGGCTTGGGCGGTTGGGGAGACATGCTGCTCTCACGAGATTAGCGCGCCGCGGCGGCGAATACAAGGCGAATGAATCAGGGTACCGGGAACAGAGGACTCGTTGGAATCGAGGCCACGGCGCAAGGTTCGGCAAAGTTTCTAGAACTGGGAGACGGTCGTTTTTCCAGCCGTGGTTCCCTAATCCCTATTCCCTGTCTTTTGCCCCCAGCGCGCCACGCTGAACTGCGCGCCGGCAAACAGGATGAGCCCGGAGACGTAGGCCCAAAAGAGCAGGCCGACGGAAACGTAAAACGGCCCATACATCGATTCCAGGTTCAAATGGGGCAGCAAGGCGGCAAAAATGAATCGCGCGCCGATCCACACAGCGCCGGTGATGACAGACGCGCGCAGAATGGGCCGCCACGGCACCTTGCGGTGGGGCAGCACGTAATACACCGCAAAAAAGAAAACAATCGAAACGGCGCCGGTGGAGATTGCCAGCCAAACGAAGCTGAGAGCGCCGTAAGAAAAGTTCAGAGCCTTGAAAAACCAATTGTCTCCCTGATGCACGAGCGCCACGGAGAGCACTTTATCCACGCTCACATTTGCCGCCATGCAGGCCACGCCAAGAAACACCATCAACAGCGCCAACGCGAAGGCGATGCTTTGGTTGAAGAGGTAGTTGCGGCTCTTGGTTACGCCCCAGGCCTGATTCAGCGCTACTTCCAAGGGAAGAAAGATTCCGGTGCAGGAGATGAGAATCATCACCAGCGAAAAGGCCTGTGCGCCTTGGTGTTTGACCAAGGGCAACACCGCCTCGGCGATGATGGTGCGCGCCACCCAGTCGGGCTGTTTGGTGGCCGCGGGCAGAAGATAGTTCACCATGTCGCTCAAGACGTTCACCATGGCTGGGGAGTGAAAGACCGAAAAGGCCAACGTGTAGAGCAGTACCACGAACGGGATAAAGGAAATAATGACATTGGCCGAAACGCTGAAGGCGAAAGTGTGCACCTCGCTGTCGAGCAGATAGCGGACCAGCGCCACGCCGTCGCGGCGCCAGCGGTACCACTTCGATTGCGTGGCGGGCACCACGGGGGGAGCCGCACCGGCGATCTCAGTTGCTATCCCGCCCTCGGGGATGGTTTTCGGTTCTTCGCTCACGTGTCCATCCTTACTTGCGGACAGGAATTCTTCAAGGTTTTCAAAGCAGGAGTTGTCAACTTCAAGGATATCGCGCGATGTCGCTCGGGCGAATCGTTGCCGCGCACCCGCCTCAGGCTCGCGTTCGCAGCCTGCGCAGCGCCCAGCGCGCGGCGGCGCGCAGGCCGTCGTCGGCAGCGGTTGCCCACGCTTCCAGTTGCGGAACAAAACCAACCAGACCGCTGTTGCCCATGGCGATGGCCACATTACGCCGCAGGCCGTTGAACCTCGCCCGTCGCACCGGCGAGCCGTTGAATTCACGCTCGAAGGAGCGCTCGTCGAGAGAGGCCAACCACTCCAGTGTAGGATTAACAAGTTCGGGGCGCGGTTCGAGCTCGGGATCAGTGACGATGGGGCCAGTGCGCAGCGCTTTCCCATTCCAGGGACACACATCCTGGCAGATGTCGCAACCGAAGACCTGGCGGCCGATGCCCGGCATCAGTTCCTCGGCAATGGGGCCCCTGTGCTCAATGGTCAGGTAGGCAATGCAGCGCGTGGCATCCATCTGGTAGGGCACGTCGAGCGCGTGTGTGGGGCAAGCCTGAATGCAGCGCGTGCAGGTGCCGCAATGATCGGGCAGCTCCGCTGTTTTCGACTCTGGATTGACTTCAAGCGCGGTGAGCAGCACGGCCAGAAAACCCCAGGAGCCTAGCCGGGGATGGATGAGGCAGGTGTTTTTGCCTGTCCACCCGAGGCCTGCGGCGACGGCCAGCGAGCGCTCCACGACAGGACCGGTATCGACATATGCGCGCGATTCAAACTCGCCCAACTGCGCGTGGAGTTTTGTCTCGACTTCGCGCAGCCGCCTCAACAGCACCTTGTGATAATCGCTGGGGCGGCGTTGGCCGCGATCATCCACGCGGCTGCTCCACGCATATCTCGCAATCCACCCACTCCGTGGGTCTCGAGTTTTGGACGAGAGAGGTGCGGATGCGTTGCCGTAACTCGCGAAGCACACCAGCGCGGAGCGCGCCCAGGGAAATGGATTGCGCACGCGCGCACGCGCCAGTTGTCCCTCATCTGTTGTTCGCTGCAGGTAGCGCATGGTTCCGGCGCGGCCCGCGCGCATCCAACTAGTAAACCGGCGCGCATCGCGCTCCTCGGCCGCGTAGGGCAGCGCCACCACGCCGGCCTCGTTGAATCCCGCCGCCAGGGCCAGCGCACGGACATCGTCGCGTACCAGGCTCGAAGTGCGATGCAGATGAGCGGCCGCACGATTCACGGAACTTTCTTCACCTCATTCGCGTATCGAACATCAGTGTTCATTAGCGGACGCCGGAAGTAGAAACCGCACACCGGCTCCGCACCGGCCGAAGGCAAGGGCGCTTCAATACCTTGCAAATTCAGCATATTCCCCGTCGCGGCATTGGGCAGATTTGGCCCGCCGCGTGCAACAAGGTAGGTTGACATTGTTAACACACCTAGCGGTCAAACGTTGAACGATTGAGAGAGACGCCGCGGGGTGCAGAAGGAGATTCCCAATGAAAGATCCCCGATTCCAATCCGCCATTTATTCCGTCATCGATAAAACCGAGCTCGTCAGGGGTCAGGAACAGGAATTCCTCGAGCAGTTCCAACCGCTGGTGTGTGAACAGAGCGTTAACCTCGACCTGCGCAAAGTGGCGCGCATCGACGCGGCGGGCCTGGCCGCACTGATCACGCTTTATTGCGACGCATGCAAGGCGGGCCATCGCTTTACGGTGTCCTGCCCGAGCCGGCATGTACGAGAGATTCTTGCGATTGTGGGCCTGGACCGGATTCTGATGGCTCAATCGGAAGCCGAATTGCCGCTTGCTTGCGCGGAGCTGCAGGAATCCGCCGCCTGAGCGCCGATGCGCGCCAAACTCCGCTCAGGATGACCGGTCGATTATGTGGCGACTTCTGGCTCAGGACACTACCGGATGCCGACCTGGCCACGCACGCTTTCAATCAGTTTTTTGGAGTCGAAGCCGACGCCGTTCCTGAAGACGGTTTCGACATTTTCGATGTCATCGATCTTCTTCGAAGGGTCGCCCTTGATGAGGACCATGTCGGCCTGCATGCCGGCCGCGAGCGTACCGATGCGATCCTGACGGCCGAGAAAGACGGCGCCATTTTCGGTTGCAATATGGATGGCCTGCTCAGGAGTGAAGCCGGCCTCGACCAGCAATTCGATCTCGCGCTGATCGCCAAAGCCGGGCAGGACGCCGCCGTTGCCGGTGGGATCGGGGCCGGCGAGCAGCAACCCGCCCGCCTTGACGAACGCCACTTCGAAGTCCATCTCCTTGCGCAACAGGGCCGCCCTGGGCGAATCGAGAGGAATGCGTGCGCGCATGGTCAGGTAGCTCTGCGCGGCTTCGGACGACATGGCGTCGAGCACACGTTGCTGCAGCTTGGGCCGGCCCGGGACACCAGCCTCAAAGACCGGCAGCGTGGAGGTGACCGCGATGTGGTTCGCAACCAGTTTCTGGATCAGTCCTTGCACCGCCGCTCCGCCGATATCCTGCCTGGCCCAACTCGCGGTTCCTCCCTGCGGGCAAACGTCGGGCTTTTTGTTGGCGACGAATTCGGTGTCGGTAAAGACCGGGCCGTGCTCGAAATCGTCGATGCCCAGATCGATGGCTTCAGGCCAGGTGACCGAGCACAAGTGCCCGGTGAGCTTGAGATGGCGCGCATGCGCCTCGCGAATCGCTGTCCCCAATTCGTCGCGCGTGATGTTCATGTAGGCTTTGAACGAAGTCATGCCCTCATCGGCCCAGTAGTCCACCGTGCGCCGCGCGTCGTCGGGGCCGGTCAGCTCGTGCATCTGAGCAAAGATCGTGGGCGCGCCTTCGAGATAGGGCGCGGTTGCGTCCATATCCGGGCCCGGCATCTGGTTTGTGTCGATGCGGTTCTTCACCTTCAGATCGGTATAGGGCTCAAGGCT
>JASHQH010000003.1 GCA_030037635.1 Acidobacteriaceae bacterium | reverse complement strand
ATGGAAATGAAGCGGCCCCGAACCACGGGAATGAGATTGAGGGGCTGGCTGACGCCATTTTGATGCGCAAAGAAAGATTGCACGCCGGCGACCTCTTCGGTTCGCACATCGATCAAAAAAATGTTGGGCAGGCTGGGTGCCGCGGTCTCGCGCAGATCGTGCACCACACCTTTCTGCAGAAGGAAGACCGTGAGGATAAGCATGACGCCCGTGCCCAGCGCGGCGAGGACGGCGGCAGATTGATTGCCGGGACGATAGAGGTTGGCGAGGCCGTGGCGCAGCGCGGAAGGCAGATGAAGGCGCGTGCGATCGAGCAGGAAACGCAGGCTGCGCAGCGCCACAAACGCCAGCAGCAGCAAAACAAGCAGCGTGATGGTGAACAGGAGAGCGAAGGTGGCGCCGACGCGGGGCGAATCAGAGAGCGCCCAGGCAATGGCGCCGAGCGCGGCGACGACGGCGGCCGCGATGCCGAGTTGCAGACGGCGCGCCCACCAGCGCGCCAACCAGCCGCCGATGCCCGAGGGTCCCTGGTCGACGAGGCGGCGCAGCACCAGCACGGGGCGGACAGCGCGGACGTCGAGCAGCGGAGGCAGGCAAAAAAGCAGCGTGGTGAGCAGGCCGGTAGCCAGGCCGGCCAGCGCCGATTGCCAGGGAAAGGCGAAGGCCAGATGAATGGTAATCAGCTTGCCGAAGGCTGCGGGCAAGGCAACCATGACGGCCACGCCGGCGGCAACGCCAAGCAGGCCTCCGGCCAAGCCGAGCGCGAGCGTTTGCAGGAGAAAGATGCGGAGCAGGTCAGAAGAATCAGCGCCAATGGCCTTGAGAATGGCCAGCATGTCCATGCGCTGCTGAAGGTGCGCGTGCATGGCCATGGCGACACCGATGGCGCCGAGAACCATGGCGACGAGGCAAATGAGGCTGAGGATGGAAGTAGCGTTGTCGAGGCCCCGGCTGAGCGCGGGATTGCCTTCACGAAAATCCATCACCTGCGCGTCGGGCAGCGCGGCCTCAAGCAGCTTGCGGACATCGGCAGCTTCAGCATCGGGAGCGAGGCCATTGCCGGGCTTCTCAGGCAGCTTGACCAGCAAGCGCCATCCGGCACGGCTGCCGGGAGCCAGGAGCGGCGTTTGCGCGAGAGCGGCCTGCGAGATCATGACGCGCGGACCGATGCCGCCTTCCGCGGTGATGCGGTCGGGCTCCTGCTTGAGTTCCGCAGCGATGCGGAAGTCTCTTCCGCCCAGGCGCAGCGTGTCGCCCACGTGCGCGTTGAGGCGGATGAGGAATTCGTCGGCGACGACGGCGGAGTCGCCATGCAGGGCCTGGGCCAGCGGCATCGCGGGATCGAGCTCGACGGTGCCGTAGTAGGGATACTGTGAAGGATCGACGGCCTTGAGCGAAACGAGCAAAGGTGTGGGATTGGGCGGGACCGAAGCCATGGAGATGGTTTCAGTCACCCAGGTGGTGCGAATCTGCCCGCTGCTTTGCGATCGCATGGCGGTGAGCCTGGCCGCTTCTTGGGGTGTAGCGGAATGAAACATGTGCGCGCTCAGGTCGCCCGCGATCAGCGAGCGCGCCTGAATACTGAGGGTGCGGCGATAGGTGGAACTGAGGCCACGCACGCCCACCAGCGCGGCCACGCCCACGGCCACAGAAAGCACAACGAAGCCGAATTTGCCGGGCGCAGACTTGAGGTCGCGCCAGCCGATGGCCGCTGCCCGTTTCCAGCTCAGTGCGCGCTTGGCCATTCGTTTCCTTGCGCCGGATTTTCGTCATGCGGGGAAGGGGCAGGCCTGGAGTCTTCCACGATGCGGCCGTCCTTGAGAACAATGCGGCGGTCGGCGCGGCCGGCAATATCAGGATCGTGCGTCACCAGCACCAGCGTGGTTCCGGCCTTGCGGTTGCGTTCGAGGAGCAAATCGAGAACCATGCGGCCGTTCGCGGAGTCGAGATTGCCGGTGGGCTCATCGGCCATGACAATGGGCGGCGAGGCCACAAAGGCTCGCGCCAGGGCCACGCGCTGCTGCTCGCCGCCGGAAAGCTGGACGGGATAGTGATCCACGCGCTCGCTCAGGCCCACCTCGTCGAGCATGCGGCGCGCCTGATCGACGCCGCTGCCTTCGACGTTCAGCTCGTAAGGCAGCAGTACATTCTCAAGCGCGGTGAGGGTTTGGATGAGCTGATAGGACTGGAAGACGAAGCCGATCTTGCGCCCGCGCACTGCCGCCAGGTCGCTTTCGGCCAGGTTGTGGATGGGCACGCCGTCAAGCCAGATTTCGCCCTCGCTGGGTGTGTCGAGCCCGGCCAGCAACCCGAGCAACGTGCTTTTGCCGCTGCCGCTGGCGCCCACAATGGCCACAAACTGGCCGGCGGGAATCTCCAGCGAGATTCCCTGCAGTATGTCGACGCGCCGCGCGCCGTTCTGGATCCACTTTTTCGCGCTTTTGACCTGGATCAAGCGATTTCTCCCATACTTTGCAGTCTAAATTGCGGGTCCTCTTTGCCGAATCGGCCGCATCTACACTAAATACGTGGACGTGTTGCGCAAAGTTCTTGCTGCATGGTGTCTGGCGGCGTTGCTGGCGGGTACGGCTCAAGCCGCCGGCCGGCCGATCCTGGTTTGTTATGGCGACAGCATTACCGCCGGATGGGGACTGGCGTACGGCGAGTCTTATCCCGACCTTTTGCAGGAGAAGCTTGACAAGCAGGGCTACCGCTACAAGGTCATCAACCAGGGCACAAGCGGGGCCACCACCAAGGATGCGCTGGCTGGGTTGCCGACAGTGCTGCGCAAGCAACCGGCCGTGGTGATTGTCGAGTTTGGGGGCAACGATGGCCTGCGCGGCCTGCCCATCGGGCAATCGGAGAGCAACCTGGACCAGGTTCTGACGGGACTGGAGCAGGCAAACGTGAAGGTCGTGCTTGCCGGCATTACTCTGCCGCCCGATTATGGACCGGATTACATCCGTTCGTTCCAGCAGATGTTCCGCGACCTGGCGGCGAAGCACCATGTGGCCTTTGTGCCCATGCTCTACGTGAACCTGGTTCATGTGTCTGGAACCATCCAGGACGATGGAATTCACCCCACCGCCAAGGGATCGGCGATTATCGCGGACACGCTGCTGCCGGTGCTGAAGCCGCTGCTGCGGAAGGCGCCATGAGCGGGGCGCGGGCGTGTGGCTTTTTACCTTCGAAACATTCGCACGCCGATTTTGCCGGGCAAATGAAAAGCCGGGAGGGCTCCCGGCTGATCCTAATCTGGAACTGCAATTGTGGCCGCTCGTTTCGGCAGCTGGCTACGCCTTCGCCGACTTTGCGGGCTTGGCGGTGGCCAACGCCTTCAGGCGCACGTTCAACCGGCTCTTGTAACGGGAGACGGTATTGGAATGAAGAACGCCCTTTTGCACGCCCTTGTCGAGAGCGGAGACGGTGGCGCGATATTGCGTCTGGGCGGCCTTCACGTCGCCTTTGGCCAACGCCTCGCGCAGGGCGCGGAGGCTGGAGCGCACGCGGCTGCGGCTGGAGCGGTTCACTTCAGTGCGGGTTTCAGTTTGGCGGGC
>JASHQH010000206.1 GCA_030037635.1 Acidobacteriaceae bacterium | reverse complement strand
TGAAACCGGCGCGGAGAAAATAGAAATTCGTCAATTCTGCCTCGTCGCGGACCAATTTCGGTTGCGCTCCCGGCCTTCTCCTAGCTACTGGCAACTGGCGATTCCCTGCCGGTCCCCGGCGAGCGATCTTTGCTCGCTGGAGTGGCTCGCTCCCCCAGCCGCTTGTTCCCTTGGTCCCTTCGTTCCCTTGGTCCCTTGGTTCCTCGGTCCCTGCCTTTAGAACCTGAATCGCGCGGCTACCTGCATCAGCCGCGGCGGCATGGCGCTCACCGCCTGGCCAAAGGTGCCGCTGGAGATATTGCCCTCCACCGCGGCCGGCCCGAAAAACTGCGCGTGGTTGAAGACGTTGAAGCCTTCGGCGCGAATCTCGAAGCTGCGGTTTTCGGTCAGCGTGAACTCGCGCGAGAGGGTGGCGTCAAGGCCTTCCATGCCGGGCCCGGAAAAGAACCGCCGCCGCGCATTGCCCATGGTTCCCAGGGCGGGCAGGCTGAACTGGCCGGCGTCGAAGACAGGCGCGCCGTGGCGCGGGTCGGTGTTGATGTGGAGCGAATGGACGCTCCACTGAGGCGTGTCGACCCCATTGTTGTTGATGCCGTTGGGAATGGTGCCCAGCAGCGAGGTGTCGTTGTTGTTGAGCAGGGTAACGGGCAGGCCGGTGGTGAAGCGCGCGATGCCGGCGACGTTCCACCCCGACGCGATTGCGTGCAGCGGGCGCTGCGCGCTTTTGAGCTCCGGAATGGAGTAATTGAACGATCCGACGAAATTGTGGCGCAGATCGAAGGCCGAGAGGCCGCGGCTTAGCGAGGGATCGACGGGGTTCACCGGCTCGGCCAGGCCCGCCGATTGATCGAGGGACTTCGAATAGGTGTAGCTGGCCAGCAGATCGAGCCCGTGGGTGCGGTGGTTGAGCGTGGCTTCGAAGGCGTTGTAGTTGGCGTTGGCGATGGTGCGCTGCAGCTCCACGCTGCCGAACGCGGGGCCGAAGATGGTGCGCGCGGCCTGCTCGTTGAACGGCCCGCACGCTGACGGGCCCAGGCTCAGGCAGAGCGCAGGGTTGGCGGGATTGGCTTCTTCGAGCACCAGCAGATGATGCGACGAGGTGCCGACATAACTCACGGTGGCGAGGCTGGAGCCGAACTGCCGCTCCACGCTGGCCATCCAGTGTTGCGCGTAGGGCGTCACGTCGTTCGGAGCCACGGCGGGAATGCCGACCAGCGGCTCAAACTGGCTCCAGTTGACAGAGGAGTTGGGGTTGCTGCGGCTGGCGCCGTAGGCCACGTGCTGCAGCGGAAAGCGCTGCCCGGCATCGGCGCCCGTAGCGGCCACGGTGAACGGCGAGGCGAAGAGCGGCGGCGCGGCGGATGTGTAGGTGTAGCCATAGGGCGGATTGGCGCTCATAATGCCCGCCGACAATCCCTCAAATGCCGTGTAATACATGCCGTAGCCGAGGCGGATGCTGGTGCTTCCTGCTGGACCAATGACCTTGTCCAAAATGCTGCCCCGCGCAGCGGCAGGGGGCGCGTAGGCAATGCCGATGCGCGGCGACAGGTTGTTGCGCGGCGGCGCCAGCGACGAGGGAATGCCGCGATCGCCTGGAAACACCAAGCCCTGCGGCGCGCCCGGAAAAACCTGCGACTGCTCGCCCTGAACCAGCGTCTGCAACTGGTTGTATTTCTCAAGCCAGGGCCGGATGCGGTCCCAGCGTACGCCGTAATTCGCGGTAAGGTGGTTGGTCGCCTTCCAACTGTCTTGCGCAAAGGCGGCCATGTAGAGGTTGCGGTTGTAGAAGCTCTCAGCCTGGCCCTGGGTGTAGCTCGACGTGACGCCGAGCAGAAAATCGGCGAAATCGACGCCCGTCTCGGAGCCGTTGAAGGCGTAGCTGCCGTTGAAGTACACGTCGGGATGGGTGTTGATCTGGCTGCTGTGTATTTCGCCGCCGAATTTGAGGCCGTGTTTGCCCGCGATGCGCGAGAAGGCATCCATGCCCTCGTAGATGTTCTCGGCCTGGGTTATGGCCGTCGTGTCCACGCCGATGGTGAAGTCGTTGAAGGCCACGTTCTCAATGCCCTCGGTGGAGGGTTGCAGCGGCACGATGCCGTTGAATCCCTGATCGGCGAGCGTGGGCCCGACGCCGCCGCGTGGCTGGCCCACGGAGTTGTTGTTGCGCATGTAGCTCAGGTGCGCTTCGTTGAGCATCGACGAGCCAAAGGTTTCGGTGTGATCGAGGCTGACCAGCTGAGCCCGCCCATTGGAGGCTGCGTCGAAGCCCGGCACGTTGGCGCCGCCGGTTGCGGTGGGATAGGGATTATCGAGCGCGTATTGATCAAGAAAGTAGTAGCCGGTGAGGGAGCTTTTGCCGCGGGTCCAGTCGCCGCGCAGGCCGCTCTTGTCGTCCTGGATGGTTTGGGCCGCGTTGGCGGTTTCAAATACCGCGGCGCCGGCGTTGGCTTGAGGGATTGAGCTGAGCAGATATTTCGCGGGCGCCGGCCAGATGGACTGCGGAATTTGCCCGGTGGGAAACACCTGCGCGTAAGGTTCGCCTACGGCGACGGCCTGGCCCAGCGCCGACGATAACTGCGCCGCCCAGGCGCTGCCGTTCACGCTGCCGGTGAGCGGGACCTGGCTGAAATCGCCGCTGCGCTCAGCCGCGGATGGCACCGCAATGTCGCCGGTGTCGATGCCTTCAGTGAGCCGCGTTCCCTGGTAATCGGCGAACCAGTGAACGCCGGTTTGAAATGCGGGACCGCCCACGGCGCCGCCGAACTGATTCTGCAGGTAGGCCGCGCGGTCATCAGAGAAATAGTTGCGCGCGTCGAGCGCCGTGTTGCGCAGGAACTCGAAGACGCTGCCATGAATATGGTCGCCGCCGGACTTGGTGGTCACCAGCACCTGGCCGCCGCTGGAGTTGCCGTACTCGGCGTCGAAGTTGGAAGTGAGCACGCGAAAGCTGTCGATGGAATCGAGGTTGGGCACGATGGACGTGCCCATGTTCACGTCCTCTTCCACGTCGGCGCCGTTCACGCGGAAACCGTTCGAGGCCTCGCGCTGCCCGCTGATGGAGAGGTTACCGGGGTTGGCGTCGCCGGAGGGCGGAGTGGAGGTGACGCCCGACATGATCACCGCGCCCGGCTGGGCGGTATTGACCGGCACAATGCCCGGCTGCACGGCCATCAGGTCAGTGAAGTTGCGCCCGTTCAGCGGAACGCTCTCCATCTTTTTCGCTTCCAGCGTCTCGCCCAGTTGCGTGCTGGTGGTCTCAGCCGCCAAAGCGTCGGCCGTCACCTCGACGGTTTCGGTATTGGCGGTGATGGCCAGCGCCACATCGAGGTTGGCGCTGGGCGCGTCCGAGCTTACCGTCGCCTGGCCGCGATAGATTGCAAATCCCTGCGCGTTCACCTCGAGGGTATAAGTGCCCTGCGCCGGCACCGCAATTTGAAAGCGCCCCTGATCGTCGGTCTGTTGCGTGAGCGGCGTCTGGGCGCCGGGATGCCGAAGCGTGACCTCGGTGCGGGGCAGCACCGAACCGGTGGCGTCATGCACCAGGCCGCCGATGCGAAAGCCGTCAGCATCCTGGGCCCGCAAGGCGGCGGGGAGAATGGCCAGAATCAGAATAAAAACGGGAGAAACTCGACCGTTCAAGAGAGCAACCTCCGGGAAACCAGGGATTGCGGCGACTGCCTGCCGATCGACGCCGCAATCCACGGAACGGGGCCCAATGGTGCAGGCAGTGCTTATATAGGACCAAATGAGTCGGCTCTTTTCTGTGATTGAAATCACGCCATTGTTGAGGTTTCCCCGGGGTCACTTGCGCCGGACCGTATGGCCGGCTCGATCGCGGCCTGGCAGAAGGTCGGACCATTGGTAAGCATCGATCCAGGAACGGATTACGGGCGTGGACTCGCTCCAGTATCGGAAGATAGCCGCACATGAAATAGGTCTTGACAGGAGATGCGCATTCTTGAAAGTATGTTCGCCGGTGGACTCGGAGGTCGGACCACCGTTTCCTGCGAACGTATACAAGCCCTCACCGAGCCTAGGCGCAGGGGGCTTGATCACAGACGGAATCAATCGCATCTCTGGAGGCAATACGATGCAAGAATTCGATTGCGGGCAAGCTGTACGGCTCGTTCAGCGTGTGGCGAGGGGGCGTGTGCTCCTCGTCTGTCTCTCCGTTTTTGCAACCCTCGTACTCGCCGGCGGCATGCTGCGCGCGCAGATTGCCGGCTCGGCCAACGTTCAAGGTACCGTGACGGACGCAACCGGGGCTGTGGTCAACGGCGCCCACGTCTCAATCACCGATGAGGCCACGAGCGTCAAGCGCACCACGCTGAGCGACAACAGCGGTGTCTACGCGTTCCCGCCTTTGCCTGTGGGCACATACGATGTGACCGCCACGGCGAGCGGTTTCAAGACCTGGGAGCAGAAAGGCATAACGCTCGAGGTGGGCAGCAGCATCAGCGTCAATCCCGTCCTGAGCGTAGGCGCGCAGACGCAAAGCGTCGAAGTCCAGGCCGAAGCGCTGGCGCTACAGACTGAGGATCCCACCTTCAAGCAGACCATCGACCAGACCGAAGTGACAGAGATGCCGCTGAATGGGCGGCAGATGACCGGTCTGATCACACTTTCGGGCGGCTCCAGCAGCGCGCCGGCCAATGATTTTACTGGCAGTAAATACTCCTACCAGACCATCGCAGTCTCGATCGCCGGAGGGGGCGGCAACACCACGCTGTGGCGATTCGACGGCGGCGACAATCAGGACTACATGGCCAACGGCAACCTGCCCTATCCCTTCCCTGACGCGGTCTCCCAGTTCAGC
This sequence comes from Acidobacteriaceae bacterium, assembly GCA_030037635.1. Lineage (GTDB taxonomy): Bacteria > Acidobacteriota > Terriglobia > Terriglobales > Acidobacteriaceae > Telmatobacter. Next base: position 4,928 of record JASHQH010000206.1, on the reverse strand, counting down.
GTGGAATCGACCGACCTGGGCGCGCAGGATGGCGGACACGTGGGCGGCATGGTCAACGTGGTCACCAAGTCAGGAACCAACCAGTATCACGGGTCGGCCTTCGAGTTCATCCGCAACAACTACATCGACGCCACGAGTTTCTACTCTTCCACGCCCGACACGCTGCACCAGAACCAGTACGGGGGCACGTTCGGCGGACCCATCATGAAGAACAAGCTGTTTGCGTTTGCGGCTTACCAGCGCTGGAAGGCCGACCAGACGCAGTCGAACACGCAGGCCACCGTACCCACGGCCGACAATCTCGCCGGCAACTGGTCGGTGACTGACCCGCCGCCAGGCACTGCGACAAACGAATGTAGTACGAAACTGACCCAGCTCTATGATCCGATTTCGGGAGTCATGTTGCCGGGAAACATATATCCCTCAGCCACACCGATGGTGATCGCGGCTCCCTCAGCGGCGCTGGAGAAGTACCTCCCCGCCATCGTCCCAGCCCTGGACCCTTACAACTGCGGGTCCGTCTTCTACTCCATTCCGTACCTGGTGACAGACAATGAGTTCGACACCCGCGTGGACTGGACCATCAGCCCCAAGAACAACTTCTTCGGCCGTTATTTTATCGACGGCTACCAGTACCCGCCGTATTTTTCTCCCACCAATATCCTGATCACCACGCAGTACGGCAACTGGCAGCGCGTGCAAACCTTCACCATGGGCGATGCCTATTCGTTCACGTCGAACTTTGTGAACGCGGCGCACGTCTCCATTCTGCGGCGCAGGAATGACCGCGGTTACGCTCCCAACGACATCAATGCCGCCGACTTGGGCGTCACTGTTTACCAGGTCGAGCCCAATGGTCTGCAAATGTCGGAGGGCAAGTTCTCCATCGGCGGCGGCACCAACTCGGTGGCGCACTTTAACGACAACACCCTGGCCATCGACGACGACGTGACCTGGGTGCGCGGCAAGCACCAGATCATGTTCGGCGGTGAGTGGGTGCAGAACCAACTGAACATTGGCAACGCCTACGAAGGCAACGGCGTATTTGACTTCACCGGCGAGTACAGCGGCAACGGGCCTGCAGGCGGCAGCACCATCGGCGACCAGAACCTGGATTTCCTGGTGGGCACCCTGGGCGGTTCGACTCCCTTCCAGCAGAGCAAGGAGCAGCAGAATGCGCTGCGCGGGCCGATCCCCAGCCTGTACATCCAAGACACGTACCACATGCACCCGCGGTTCACCCTGGTGGCCGGTCTGCGCTATGGGCCCAATATCATGCCCGTGGACTACTTCAACCGCGGCGTGGTGTTCAACCAGGCCGATTTCGTCGCCAACAAAATCAGCTCCGTCTATCCCAATGCTCCGGCGGGCGCACTGTACTATGGCGACCCGGGCGTGAGCCGGCACTTCACCTCGGACTCCATCTGGCAGTTCTCTCCCAACCTGGGCGCGTCGTTCGATCCGTTCGGCAACGGCAAGACGGTGATCCGTGCGGGCATCGGGCTGATGTACGACAATCCCAACTTCTTCACCAGCCAGCGCAACCAGCAGAATCCACCCTTTGCTACGGCGGTCACCAACGTGCAGACGTCGTCGACCGGCCCGGTGCTTTGGGCCGCCCCCTGGTCGCAGGGCGAATTCACCACCAGCCCGTTCCCGCAACCGCAGGTCCCCAAACCTTCACAGGCGCTTTACTTTCCGCAGTCGCAGTACATCGTGATGCCTTCGGAGTTTCACGCGGCATATATGACGCAGTGGACGTTGAGCGTACAGCGTGAGATCTCGCGCGGCTGGCAGGCGCAAGTTGATTACATCGGCAACGTGACGCGCCGCGACCCCATCGGCCTCACCTTCGACCCGGCGGTCTTCATTCCGGGTGTATGGGGCGCGGGCGGCACGGGCTGCACGGGTCTTGTGACCACCGGCCCGGCAGCGGTAACGCCCGGCGCTGCGAATGCCAACTGCTCTACAACCAAGAACTACACCTCACGCTTCCTGCTCACCACCGAAAATCCCGCCGGCGTAAGTCCGACTGGAAATCCCAGCGGCGGCAACCAGTACGAAGGCAGCGGCGGCGGTTCGGTGACGATCAGCGACGAAGGCTACGCCGACTACAACGCGATGGTCGCGACCATCCAGCACCGCATGTCGGCCACGTTCAGCCTGCTGGCCAATTACACCTGGTCAAAGTGCATGGACATTGAAGATTCGCAGGGCGACCTGTCGGGCACGACGGTCGAGAATCCCAACAACATTCACCTGGACTGGGGCCCCTGCGGCTCGGACTATCGCAACATTGAAAACGTGGTTCTGGTGGCTAAGAGCGGCTTCCACAGCCTCTTCAATCCCGCCACCAGATACATCATCAACAACTGGGAGCTGGCTCCGCTCATCCACATCCAAAGCGGCGCCCCCTTCACCGTGACCGCGGGCGAGGACAACTCCCTGACCGACGTAAACAACGACCGGCCTAGCCTCGTTTCGGGCGTGAGTCCCTACGCCGAGGTGAACTTCCGCAAATCAAGCGGTGAAACCAACCGCGAGTACCTGAACCCGGCCGCCTTTCAGCAGGTCACCGCCGGGTGCGCAAGCACTACCACGGGCGGCTGCTCGGCTCTCGGCACTTACGGAGACATCAGCAAGAACTCTTTCCACGGGCCGAGGTACTTCGAGCTCGACTCGCAGATCTCGCGTCTGTTCCCGATCAACGCGGTTCACGAAGGCATGGCGCTGGATCTCCGGCTGGAAGCATTCAACGTGCTCAACCATCCGGACTTCAGCACGCCGACAGCGAGTTTGTCGTCGTCATCCTTTGGCCAGGTTGGGTCGCAGGCCAACGGCGCCCGGGTCTTCCAGGGAGCCGTCAAGGTCATCTTCTGACCTGCTCAACCCGAGTTGACGTTCAACCTTGGGCGCTCCGCCTGCGGGGCGCCCAACTACTTTACGATGGCAACTGCGTTCACCGGCCATCAGCTTTTCTCGCAAGCCCTACGGAAGTAAAATTCCACCCGCAAGCCAACGTTCGCAAAAGGGACACATCATGAAATCGAATGAGAATAATCGCAGAGAGTTTTTGAAAGCGGGCGGCGCCGCGCTGGCCGCAACCGCAATGGCCATGAACGCCAAGAGCTACGCGCAGGTGATGGGCGCCAACGACCGCGTAGGCGTGGGCATTGTGGGCTGCGGCGATCGCATGAAGGGCGGCGATTTGCCGGCGTTTCATCAACACGAGTCGGATCTCAACTTCCACATTGTGGCCGTGAGCGACATCTGGAAGATGCGCCGCGACGATGGAGCGGCCTACATTGAAAAGCTCTGCGGCTATTCCGTCGATCCGGTGCGCAATAACGACGAGCTCTACGCACGCAAGGATGTGGACGCGGTGATCATCGCCACGGCCGATTTCCAGCACGCCTATCATGGGGCCGAGGCCGTGGAAGCCGGCCGCGACGCTTACGTGGAGAAGCCCATCGCGCACACCATGGCCGACGCCCGCAAAATTCGCGCGGCGGTAAAAAAGACGGGCAAGATTGTGCAGGTGGGCACGCAGCGCCGCTCCACGCCCGCCTATCAAAAGGCGGCCGAATACATCCAGTCGGGCAAGTTCGGCGACATCGTGATGGTAGAGATGACGTGGAACGTGAACCAGCCGGGCCGGTGGCGCCGTCCTGAAGTGGTGCCGCTGCTCAAGGAAGAAGACACCGACTGGAAGCGCTACCTCATCAATCATCCTTACCAACCGTTCGACGCGCGCAAGTATCTTGAGTTCCGGCTGTTCTGGCCGTTCTCCTCGGGCATTCCCGATCAGTGGCTGGTGCACCAGATCGACACGGTGCACTGGTTCACCGGTCTGCCGCATCCGCGCTCGTGCGTGGCCAACGGCGGCATCTACCTGTGGAAGGATGGACGCAAGAACTGGGACACCATGACCGCGGTTTTCGACTACGGCCCGCTCGACGACCTGAGCAAGGGCTTCCAGGTGCAATACACGTCGCGCTTTACCAATTCCGCAGGCGGGGTGAAGGAGCTTTACTACTCGAACGGCGGCATGATCGACATGGACAAGCAGACGGTGACGCCGACCGGCGGATTGACGGCCAGATCGGCGGCAGAGATGCACATGCAGGCCAACCTGCTGCCCAGTTTTTCGCTGGTGGAGAAGATGGAGAGCATGGATACCGACGCCAACACCGGCGCGCACGGCGATCCGCAAACGTCGGCTAACATGCGCAACTGGATGGAGTGCGTGCGCTCGCGCAAGACGCCCAACGCGCCCATCGACGCCGGCTACAGCCACTCCATCGCGCTGTGCATGAACGTGGCCGCTATTTACACCGGCAAGAAGGTGACGTTCGACGACAAGACGCAGCAGGTAATGGCGGGGGGAGAAGTGTTCGCGTAAAGGCAGGGAACAGGGAACAGAAAGACAGGGCCGAGGGACTGCGGGACTGAGGGGATAAGCCATCCCGATGAAGATCTGCCCGTGGGACCAGCAGTTGGGCACAAGTTGTTCGTGCTATCCCAGGTCTCAAAATCGAGACCTCCACCCCACGGACGAAGATCTGTCCCTCCACCCCAGCGAGAAAGAACGCTCGCCGGGGACCCCGGTTCGTTCGTGGGGACCCCGGACCTGGGCCAGCCACAAAGATGCAGGTCCTTCGACTCCGGTCGCCACAGCGACCTTCTCTCAGGATGACAACTATATCATAAATAACTAGAAATAAAGAATATAATTTTATATAATGTTCCATACAAAGTATACACAGTCACGAATAATCAGTGACTTGCACGGAAAATCTGCACGGAAACTGCACAGAACGGAATAAACAGCAGGAGGCGATATGGCCTTCATTACCGAGAAAGAGGAGCTGAAACCCGGCCTGATTCTCTTCCGGCGCGGCGATGTGGAACACCGGATGTGGTATTGC
>JASHQH010000205.1 GCA_030037635.1 Acidobacteriaceae bacterium | reverse complement strand
GCCATTGCTGCTGCCAAGAAGAAGAACGATCGGATCGACGCCGGCAAGATTGCCGACTGCCTGCGCTGCGATTTTCTGCCCGAGTGCCACATGGCTGCGACCGAGATCCGCGACCGGCGCCGCGTGCTGCGCTACCGGCGGTTGGTGATCCGGCAGGCGGTGCAGATGAAGAGCCGCGTGTCGGGCCTGCTGATGGAAACGGGAGTGAGCTACAACAAGCTGCGGCTACACCGGATGGGCTACTTCGCGCAACTACTCAAGAGCAGCGATGAGATCCCGGACAGCATCCGTCCTTTGCTGAGCATCTGCCGCGAGCACATCGATCGTGCTATTCAACTCGACAGAACTCTTCTGAAATCGCTCGAGCGGGACCCGCTGCTGGTGGATCGACTGCAGCGTCTTCGAACCATCCCGGGAGTGGGGCCGATCACGGCACTGACCTGGGCCCTGGAGATTGGTGATTACACCAGGTTCTGCTCCAACAAGCAGGCCATCAGCTACTGCGGCCTGTGCGCCGATGAGAACAGTTCCGCCGATAAGACCATGCGCATGCCGCTATCGAAACAGCGCAACAAGCACATCCAGAGAGTGCTGGTCGAGGCCGCCAAGCTGGCGCCCAGAGAATCCCCGGAGCTGGCCATGATCCGCGCCCGCGAACTGGAGAGAGGAAACCCCAACCGCGCCACGCTGGCCGTGGCCAGGAAGATGGTCTGTTGCATGATGGCGGTCGAGCGAAGGCAGCAGGATTTCGTGCCTTTCGGAGAACTTGTTCCGACCGCAGCGGCGCAAAAGCTTTCCTTTTAAGGAAAGAACAAAAGCATCGGGATCAATCAAAAGCGCAGGCTGGAGCAAGCATTTCCTTAGCCAGCGTGCGAATCGCGCCGATCAGGATCGATACGAGCAATGCGGCTGGTAGCCCCTTTCCTGCGACGTCTCCGATGACAAGCAAAATTCTGTCGCCCTTGCTCCGCAGGATTTGAAAGAAATCTCCACCGAGCTCGTGAGCAGGCCGATAGACGGTCTCGATCCTGAAGCCGGGAACCGGCTCGGCAAAATCGGGCAAAATTACCTTCTGCAGCTCCCGCGCGTTGGTCAACTCGCCTTCGATGACGGTCTGTTGACGAGTAACCCGGTTCGATCGGATGAGAATAATGAGGGAGAGCAGCCCCAACTGCAGAATGTGCAAGAGGCCAAGTGAATCGATCTGGAATGGCCTTGCCTGAGGCAGCAACGCCGAAAGAAAGAAGCGAGCCGACGGAATTCGCCAGGCAGGGACTAGGTCGGCGGAATAACTCAACCAGACCAAAAGAAGTCCGAGATCGGACAGCACCAGAGGGATCAGGAGGACACCCTCCAGATATTTGCCGCGCCGGACCTAGGGGATGAGCAAAGCAGGCAGCACGATCACCGAAAGCAGGAAAAACGGGGTGAAGGCAAGCCATTGCACCCGATAGCTTGGAGCACCGTATGCTTCCCGGAGGTATCGATAGCCCACAGCAGCCGTGGCGAAAATCGTAGCGGCTTGTAGCTTCCATCCCACGCGGTGCCCGAAAAACGAGCAGTACATCCTTACGAAGAAATAGACATAAGGCAGGCTTGCAATCTGGGTGATCTTCCACCACCTCATGGGCATCGCGTGTGTTAGCGAAAGAACCCCGACAACTGTATTCGGCATCACGCACAGCATGCCGAGAAAAAGCCAGAGATATTCGTCGCGGTTCCTCTGAGTTTGATACAGAAGCAGAGCCCCGATGCACGTCAGCAGCCTGAATAAATCCATCAGCCAATCCGTGGCGTTCCGGCCAATGATGGTCAGCCACATGTGTTCCCACTGCGCGCTTTCCAAGCCAAGAGTCAGATTTCCGGGGTCAAGGCCCACTCCTGGAACACTCCATTCGTAGTTCGAGACATGGATCCGCAAAGCAATCAGAAGCGTGCCGCTGGCCATTAGGGATGCGGAGATGGGCACCAGAAACCTGGAGGCGAGCATGCATGGGACTTAGGGAGCGAGCCGGCAGGCCCTGAGAACACGTTCGCCGTTCACATAGATCTCAAATGCCTGCGATGTGGACCACTCCAGCAGCGCCATTTGCCCTTGCTGGCGCGCAAGCTTCACATGGAGCAGGTACCACACACTTCAGGGCGCGCGCGAGGGAATATGTCGCTCAGGTCCTGCTTCTGAGCGTTGAACGGCGTCCAGCTTGAGTCATCGAAGCCTGGGCTTGCGTACGCAGGGTTGTCTCCGGCGTGGACAAGCCAGCCGTCGACAAGGTCGGTAGGTTGCCGCAGATCCGTGGCGTCAAAATTTTGCGCCAGCGCCAGTGAACCACAGCGCAAGATTACGAGCCACACCATCGCGGTGAGTCTGCGCACCGGTCTGATACGGGCAAATCGGGCAATCCGCGAGATCAAGAGACCTCCGGGGGAGTTAATCTGACCCTAGCATCATGGATTCCAGGAGAATCCCCAGCATGGATTCGACGGTGGCGACAGTAGACTCGGCAGGAAGCCGAATGGAGCGGCCTATTTTTCGTCCAGGGTCATTGCGTAGACATCGCTGGTGGATGCGTCACGAAGAAGCAAAGGTG
>JASHQH010000204.1 GCA_030037635.1 Acidobacteriaceae bacterium | reverse complement strand
TTTTTTCGCAATGTTTTCAATCTCGAGATCTCACTGAGGAGTTCCCATGGCATTGACACCCGGCACCTACGCGATCTTCAACACCAGCGAGGGTAAAATCACCGTTCGGCTTTTCGAATCGGAAGCGCCTGTCACGGTGAAGAACTTCATCGAGCTGGCCGAAGGCGGGCGTGAGTGGACGCACCCCATCACCCGCGCCAAGTCAACCAACAAGCTCTACGACGGCACCATCTTCCATCGCGTGATTCCCGACTTCATGATTCAGGGCGGCGATCCCGCGGGCACCGGCATGGGCGGACCCGGCTATCGCTTTCAGGACGAGACCAAGGGCTCGCCGCACAAGTTCGACAAACCAGGCAAGCTGGCCATGGCCAACGCGGGACCAAACACCAACGGCAGCCAGTTCTTTATCACCGTGGCGCCTACTCCCTGGCTTACCGGCAACCACACCATTTTTGGAGAGGTGGTGGAGGGACAGGACATAGTCGTCTCCATCTCCAAGGTTGCGCGCAACGCGCAAGACAAGCCGCACAAAGCGGTGGTGCTGGAATCAGTGGTCATTGAGCGCGTAAGTTAATTCTCATGCGGCAAAAGAGCGGGGCGGGCCGGCGAAACTTCCTGAAGACTGCGCTGCTGGCCTCGGTGCCGGTGCTCGCCGGACGCGCGGCTCAGAGCGAAACGCGCGAAGCAGCAGCGCAGGCGACTCCAACGGTCAGCTCGTCGGGCGCAGACGACCGGACGAGATGGCTGGCCATTGTGGAGCGCGTCTCGCAACCGGTTCTTGAAGCCATCAGCCAACAGAAACTGCGCGCTACCATGCCTGTCGAGGCGGCTCCGGGGCAGGAGGAGGCGCGCCAGCAGTCCACGCATCTTGAGGCGGTGGGAAGGCTGCTGACAGGGCTGGCGCCATGGCTGGAAGCCGAGCCGGGCAACAACCCCGCCGAAGAAGCGCTGCGCAACCGCTATCGTGAGTGGGCGCAACGGGCCATCAAATATGGCACCGACCCGCAATCGCCCGACGCACTCAACTTCGGCAGTAACCGGCAATCGCTTTGCGACGCGGCTTTTCTCGCTCTGGCCATGCTGCGCGCGCCCGACCAACTCTGGGCAAAGCTGGACGCGTCGACCAAAGAGAATCTCGTCCGGGCGCTCGATGCAACCCGCCAAATCCAGCCCGGCTTCAACAACTGGCTGTTCTTCAGCGCCATGATTGAGGCGTTCTTCTGCAAATACGGTGAGCCGTGGGACACGGTGCGCGTCGACTACGCGCTGCGTCAGTTCCAGGAGTGGTACAAGGGCGACGGGATCTACGGCGACGGGCCCATGTTCCACTGGGACTACTACAACAGCTTTGTGATTCAGCCCATGATGCTGAGCGTTCTCGATGCCGTGCAAACCGTCACCGATCGCTGGACCGTTCTGCGCAAGCCCGTGGAGGAACGCGCGCGGCGCTACGCGGCGATCGAGGAGCGGCTGATCAGCCCCGAAGGCACGTTTCCGCCCCTCGGCCGCTCGCTGGCATACCGCTTTGGCGCGCTGCACCACCTGGCAGAGATGGCGTGGCGCCGCGACCTGCCCGAAGATGTGCATCCCGCGCAGGTTCGCTGCGCGATGACTGCGGTGATGACGCGCATGATCTCCGCCGAAGGGACCTTCGACAGCAAAGGATGGCTAACCATCGGATTCGCGGGGCACCAGCCGGCCATAGGCGAAAACTATATTTCCACGGGAAGCTGTTATCTTTGCTCGGCTGCGTGGCTGCCGCTTGGCCTCGACGCATCTGACGAATTCTGGAGCGCTCCTGCCGAACCTTGGACCGCGCAAAAGGCGTGGAGCGGCGTGAACCTGAAACCCGACCACGCCATACTGGAGTAGCCGGGCTCGTTCCCCTACCCTGGAGCCAATTAAAGTAGAAGAAGGAACGTAATCTTTCGGCACTTTTCCTGAAGAATGGACACGAAGAGACCGTTTTTGAGCCGAAGCAAAGAGCCAACGCGGCCACCGGCAGCAGATCTGCCGTCTGACGGCGCAGCGCCCGCGGCCGTCGTCCCGTACCATGCCTTTCGCGCGCTGCGGCATCGCAACTTCAGGCTCTTCTTCTTCGGCCAGACCATCTCGCTCATCGGCACCTGGATGACGCGCATCGCCACTTCGTGGCTGGTTTTCCGGCTTACGCATTCCGCACTGCTGCTGGGGACAGTCAGCTTCGCGGGCCAGATTCCAACGTTTATTTTCGCGCCCTTCGCCGGCGTCTGGATCGACCGGCTGAATCGCCGCCACGTGCTGGTATGGACGCAGACGCTGGCCATGGTGCAGTCGTTTGCGCTGGCCGCGCTTACCTTTTCCCACATCATTACCGTGCCATGGATTCTGGGCCTGAGCGTCATGCAGGGCATTATCAACTCCTTCGACATGCCGGGGCGGCAATCGTTCATGGTGCAAATGGTGGAGGATCGCGCTGATCTGGGCAACGCCATCGCCATCAACTCGTCCATGGTCAACGTGGCGCGTCTTATTGGTCCGTCGATTGCCGGAGTGTTGATCGCAGCCACCAACGAGGCCTGGTGCTTCCTCATCGACGGCATCAGCTACATTGCGGTGATCATTTCGCTGCTCATGATGCGCGTGCACGTCCCCGCGGTGATGCGCAAGGCCACATCGACCCTCCACGAGATGAAGGAGGGCTGGAGCTACGTTTCGGGGTTCCTGCCCATTCGCACCATCCTGCTGCTGTTTGCCGTGGTCAGCTTGATGGGCATGCCGTTCGTGGTGCTGATGCCGATTTTTGCGGCCACAGTCCTGCACGGCGGTGCGCATACGCTGGGCTTTCTTATGGGCGCAATGGGCGTGGGCGCGCTTGGCTCCGCGCTCTCGCTGGCCGCGCGCAAAAGCGTGCGCGGCCTCATTCGCATGATCCCTTTGGCCGCGGGCGTGTTCGGGCTGGGCCTTGTCGGTTTCGGGCTGTCACACGCCGTCTGGCTGTCGCTGGTGATGGTGTTTGTGGCGGGCATGGGCATGATGCAGGGCATGGCTTCGAGCAACACCATTATTCAGACGCTGGTGAGCGAAGACAAGCGCGGGCGCGTAATGAGCTACTACACCATGGCGTTCGTGGGCATGGCTCCCTTCGGCAGCCTGCTCGCAGGATCGATGGCGCACGCCATCCCGCCTACACCGATGTGGTTTGTCTCAGGCCCGGTGCTCGGCGGCGCGCAATGGACGGTCATCATCAACGGCCTGGTGGTGGTGCTGGGCGCGGCGTGGTTCTTCTCGCGGCTGCCTGCGTTGCGCGTCGTGGTGCGCCCCATTTATCAGCAAATGGGCATCGTTCCCACGGCAAAAGAGATCGCGCCCGAGCAGATCCAGCAGTAAGACAGGGAACAGGGATTAGGGATTAAGGAACAGAAAACGATAAAAGGCGATCAATGGGGGTAGACACATTTATCCCGCCGCTGGTTCGCGCGCGATCGGCCCTTAGCTGCCACTACTGCGCCACGCCGCACAGATGCACCCGCAGGCCAAGCTCCGCCATCATCGCTGCCTTGGTGGCCAGCGCCTTGTCGGCGACGGCGGCCGACGGAGCGTAGGCCACGTTGACGTGGTTGGCGCGATGCCGGGCCATCATCTGGTTCTGGCTCACGCCGTGCAGGATGGTGTGCACAATGGGCCATTGCGTGGTGACCTCGCGCCACCGGCGTTCGGTTTCCGTCGCGGGCAGACTGATCACGGTGCCACGGCCGATATCTGCGTGCAGCGCCCCGCCCTCGACAAATACACGGCTCCAGACGATCTCCCCGGGCTTGCCAATTCCCTTCAGCGTTCCGCCGCCGAGCGGGAAGTACATAGCCGGCTGCCGCTCGCTGGTGGCGCTCGCGTAGCCGCCCACAAAGTGATTAGCCGGCGCCGCGCCGGAGATCTGCAACAACCATACGAAAGCGTCGATATTGTCCGAGCCGCCGCCGCTCTTCCCTGAGCCGTTGGCGCTCTTGCCCCTGTAGTGCTCGCCCCAGCGCACGTCGTGCAAGGTGGTTGACGGATCGAGTCCCAGCGCGCTCCAGCACTTGTTGGTGATCAGCGCATCGACCCCGGCGCATTCATCCACTTCGTTGAAGTGCGGAAGCGGCCCGCCGGCATACAACTCCTCTTTGCCGCCCTCGGCAAGAACCGGCGGCCGTTCGGCATTGTTTAACATGCCTTCGGCCAGATCGGATGCCGGCGCCATGTCCTTCAATCCCTGCTGATACTGAATGCCGATGGCGTCACAACCGAACTCCCTGGCGATGCGCAGCGCGGCAATGTACATCTTGCACTGCTCCAGCACCTGATCGAGAGTGAGTTCGTCGGCCGAGTCCTTGCCCAACGCAAATTTGACGCCCTTCTTCACCAGCCACTCGTAAACCGCTTTCGCCTCCGCGTCAGACACGGTGCGCATCCTGGCCACCAGCGCCGATTGGCTCAGGCGCTCCTTGAAGATGCCGGCTGGATTCATGAGCTCATCGTCGATGATGGCGTTATACATACCCATGCAGCCCTCGTCGAAGACGCCCATGATGGCCCTGCGAGCGCGCAGGTTGGCGGCGAGCTGGGCACCGAGTTTGGCGCTTGCAGCGGGCAACTTGCTGCGATTTAGAGCGTGGACGTGCGAAAGATCGTGGGTGATCGTGCCTTTGTGCAGCCATTGGTCCAGCGCTTTGGTGAAATATGGGTCGGCGAAGTCCTTGCTCCAAATGGAAGAGAAGTGTTTGCCGGCCTTGATCAGCGAGCCGTTCAGATTCAGCAGGCCGACCAGTCCCGGCCACTGCCCTGACCAGTTGGCGACGGTCAGGATCGGGCCCTGATGATTGCGCAATCCGGGAAGCACGTGATGGCTGTATTGCCAGGCTGCGGTGGCAAAAACCAGCTTGGCGCGGGGATGGATTCTCTCAAAAACATCCATACCCATGCGCTGCGACCAGATAAATCCATGTTTCTCAGCTTGGTTGTAGGGGTGGGCGCGGACGAGCTTGTAACCCTTTTGCGCGAATGCCGCTGTGAGTTTTTCTTCCATGTCGCGCTGCGCCGGCCAGCACACGCGGTTGGCTGATTGGCGCAGATCGCCGCTGGTGACCAAAAGCACCTCATTTGCTGCTGTTTTTGCGATTTCCTGCTTCCCTGATGCCATTTCGCCCTCGTTTTCGTAAACGATTTCGGAAACCAAGAAAACTATACACCTGGGCACTTCGCATCGGCTCGCAGGGCGGTACGGTTAGCATGGGGATTGATTGGGCCCGTCTTCCTGGTCGGGCGGCAAAACGCATTCATGGCGAGCAGGAAAAAACGGTCGCGTAGTAAGCAGCGCACACCCGCGCCGCCGAGTGGATCCAGCGGCAGCAGACAGCGGCCTGAGCCGGACGGAAGCCTGAAGCAGGCTCGCATTTCGGGCCGTTGGCTTTTGAGCGCACTGGCGTGGACGCTGCTGGCGGCGGTTGTGTGTGCCTGGGGCGTTTTATGCCTGCTCTTCTGGCAGGGAAGCTGGCAGTTGCTCTATCACCCGTTAGCCGTGGTTGCGCGCACGCCGGCGAGTGTGGGAATGGCTTACGATGCGGTCGGATTCGCATCGACGGAGGCCGGAACGCCGCGCCTTGCGGGCTGGTGGATTCCCGCTGCGAACGGCGCAGCGTCCGCCCGCTTTACCGTACTCTTCCTGCACGGGCAGGAGGGAAATCTGGGAAACACCGTGGACGCGCTTTCCCGGCTGCACCGTGCAGGTGTCAATGTGCTGGCATTCGATTATCGCGGTTATGGGCAGAGCCAGTTTGTGCGGCCCAGCGAGGCGCACTGGCGCGAGGATGCCGAGTGGGCCCTCCAATACCTGACCGAAACCCGGCACATTGATCCGGGAACGATTATTCTGGCCGGCGCCGGCCTCGGCGCCAACCTGGCGCTGGAATTGGCGGCTGCGCATCCGGATTTAGCCGGAGTAATCGTGGAATTCCCGCTCACGAGCCCGATGGATCTGGTCTGGGATGACGCGCGCGCGCGTTTGGTTCCGGCCCGGTTGCTGGTGCGCGACCGATACGATCTGAACGCCCCGGCCGGAGGGCTGCGCATTCCTCTCCTGTGGTTTGCCTGGGATGCACGAGCCGGAGTTCGCGCTCAACCGACGGGGCCGGAAGCGTACGAGAGAGTTGCGGCGCGCAAGATGCTCATCTGGCTGGAAGCGGGCGCTGACGCCGACCGGCAAGTTGCCGATGCCCTCACACGCTGGCTCGGCGATCTGCCGGCCCACTGAGTGCGGAATATCGCACATCCTCAGCGCACGATGTCGCGATGCAGCGATTTCACCTGGTAGCCGGCCTTTTCCAGCCGCCGGGCGAGTTCCTCAGCCATCATCACGCTGCGATGCTGGCCGCCGGTGCAGCCAAACGCGACGGTCAGGTAACTCTTGCCCTCTTCAACGTAGTGCGGCAGCAGATAGAGCATGAGCTTGGTGACGCGATCAAGGAACTCCCGCGTCTGCGGAAAGCCACGCACATAATTGGCGACCTTGGGATCGAGCCCCGTTTTCTTGCGGAATTCGGGCACGAAATGCGGATTGGGCAGAAAGCGGACATCGAAAACCATATCGGCATCGAGCGGCACGCCATTCTTGAAGCCGAAGCTCAGGCAGGAAACGAGCAGGCGCCGCGTCTCCTTTTCGCGGCCGAATCGGGCCAGGATGTCAGCGCGCAGCTCATGCACGTTGAAGTTGGAGGTGTCGATGAGCGTGTCGGCCACGTTGCGAATGGGGTCGAGCAGTTGGCGCTCTTCGACGATGGAGCGCCAAACGGTCTCGCTCTGGCCCAGCGGATGCGGCCGCCGCGTCTCAGAGTAGCGGCGGACCAGAACACCGTCCTGCGCGTCAAGAAAGACAACGCGCGTGCGCAGCAGCTTCTTTACGCTCTTAAGAATCTCAGGAAGGCGATCGAGGGTCGGCCCCTCGCGGACGTCGACCACGATGGCAGCTTTTTCGACCTCAGACGACTTGCTCACCAGGACGGCAAAATCGGGCAGCAGTTCCAGCGGCAGATTGTCGACGCAATGGAATCCCAGATCCTCAAAGGCCTTGAGCGCCGAGGCTTTTCCCGCACCCGAGATCCCGGTGACGATGACCAGTTGCTTGGCTGGTTTAGCCGTGGCCTTGCGCAGGCGGGCAGCCCGCGTTTTTGCCGAATTGCGCCTGGGTTTGCGGGAAGCCATGGGTCAAGCTATACCGGCAGGGAGTTCAACCGGTCAAGCCCCCGCGGCACCCCGCGGCCACTCAATCTCCCGCAGCGAATGCCCGAAAGCCCGCTTGCGCCAGTTCAAGAGCCTGCGCGGGACTGAGCGGCTTCGAGAGCAGCGGACCCTGCCCGAGCGCGCAACCCATGCGGGCCAGCGCCCTCAGTTGCTCCTGTGTCTCGATTCCTTGCGCCGCCACCAAAACGTCAAGCGTATTGGCAAGGCGAATCAGCGCCTCGAGCATGGCCAGTTGGCGGCCCACCGAGACCACGGCCGACGTAAGCCGGGGGGCAAGCTTGACCATGGAGACCGGCAGCTGGACAAGGTAATTCAACGGCGCCAGGCTGCTTCCAAAGTCGTCGATCGACACGCGCACCCGGCAGTCGGTCAGGCGCTGCAGAATGGCAACGGCGGCGTCGGGATTTTCGTTGAAGGCGCTCTCCGGCGCTTCAAACACCAGCTGGGAGGGATCGGCGCCCGTGGCCGCCAGGGTCTTTCGCAATTGCGCAATCAGATCGTGATCGTAGAGCTGGCGCCGCGTCAGGTTCATCGACACGGTCAGGTCCGAGTGCGGCAATTGGCTGCTCCAGACTCGGAGTTGCGCGCATACGGCTTCGAGGGTTTCCTGCCCCATGGCGACCGACAGCCCGGTTTCTTCGGCGACGGCCAGCAGATCGGGAGAGCTCTCAATCGATCCATCTGCGCGGAGCAGGCTCAGGAAGCATTCGAATCCCTGCAACCTGCCGTTAGCTAAACGGTAAATGGGCTGAAACTGGAAGGCGAAGTGGCGCTTGTCGAGGGCGGAGCGAAGCTGGCGTTCCCGCTCCTGCTGGCTTGAGACGCACACTTCGAGATGCTTGTCGAAAATCTCGTAACGGCCGCCGCCGCTTTGCTTGGCGCGATACATGGCAAAGTCCGCGTCGCGCAGGAGCAGTTCGGGAGTGGTGTGATCCGGCCCGGCCATGGCCGCGCCGATGCTGGCGCCGGCGCCCACTGCATTCCCGAAGATGTCGAACGGCCGCTCCATTTCACGCAGAATGCGGCCCGCCACGATCTCAAGATCGTAGGCGGTGAGAATGTTTTCGACGAGGACGGCAAATTCATCGCCTCCCAGACGAGCGGCGGAGTCCTGAGGGCGCAGCGAGGCGCGAAGCCGCCCGGCAACCTCCACCAGCAACACGTCGCCGGCGGCGTGGCCGAGACTATCGTTGATCTCCTTGAATTTGTCGAGATCGAGAAAGAGCACTCCGCAACCGTAGTCGAGATTGCGCAGGCGCCGGCTGAATGTCAGGTTAAGGTGGTCGAGGAACAGCGCACGGTTGGGCAGTCCCGTTAGCACGTCGTGCATAGCATCGTGCTGCAATCTCTCTTCGGTCTGCTTGCGCTCGCCAATGTCGCGGAAGGTGTAAACGTAACCCAATTTGTCGCCGCCCACGAGCAGTGGCGCAATCTGCAGGCTGACATCCACCAGTTCGCCGCCCTTGTTGGCGCGCACTGTCTCCACCATCACCGAACCGTACTCGTCAACAGCTTTCAGCAGAGCCGTACTTTCGTTGAGACGCGTCTCGGGCACAATCAACTCGCGCAAACTACCACCGCTGACATCTTCGGCGGCATAGCCAAACATACGCGTGAACGCCGGGTTCGAATAGAGCACATGATTCTGGTGCTCGATGGCCACGGCTTCAGGAAGGCTGGCCAGCACGTCCTCCATCAGCCGCGATTTGGGGGCGTGTTCGGGTTCGATGGGATGGGCGACGATGACCGCATCGCGGAGTGCGGGATCGAGAATGCTGTACGTGCCCTCGACGGGCACCAGGCGGCCGCTCTTTGTAGGAAGCGTAGCATGGAACGGGCTGCTGCGCCCGGTTCCGGTCAATCGTGTCTGCGGCTCCGCCGTGCCGGGAAAGAGCCCCCACAACACTTCTTCGACGGGACGAGAAAGCGACTCCCCTTCGGTCAGGTCCAATAGCTGCCGCGCTTCGGCATTGGCGAAGAAGATTTTCCCGGCGCGCTCGAGAAAAACCAAAACCGGCAGGCTATCGAGAACTTGCCGCTGCACATGGGAGCTCGCATTTTCCTGGAAGTTCAATCCCCATCCTTCCCTGCGAACCGCCGCAGTTTCGGCGCGCGTTGGCTCTAAATCCGGTACAACTCCGGACCAGTGAATCGAGTGACTCTTACAGTTCGATGCTAAGCGGGGGGTACCTTTTCAGCTATCCCCAAAATCGGTCACCGCGTGCAACAAAAGTGCGGCAAAGCGTTGGAAGCAATTGAGTTGCCACACTTCATCCCCGCCGCTGTGCAATTCGATGCACACCACCCTGTGCGGCAGATAAGCCACTGCGAAATTCTCCGATTCCGGGCTTGCTACGGGATTTCTACCAGCTCCATTTGGCCGTCGCGGCGCCGGTGCAGGACAAACGTGTCCCCCGTCGCGGTATGGAAGATGAGCAAGTCGCGGTCGCGAAACTCAGCGTCCTTGACTGCCTCTTCAATGGTCATGGGCCGCAACGCGATGGCTTCGCCATTCTTGAGGATGTGCGGTTCAACTACCGCGGCGCGCGCGGGAAATGAGTGCACGGCGATGGACGCACGTGCTCGCGAGCCCAGCGGCGTGGCGTCAGTCTCCCCGGGCTCTACTTCCGGCTCCGGCGCACGCGCCTTGGGACGAGCCACCGGCGGAGCCGTGAGCACTTTTTCCACCTTGGGCAGGCGTTTGCTCACCAGGCGCCTGTCGCGGTAACGGTGGGCCTGATGTTCCGCATGGGCCACGGCTTCGCGCAGCGCAGCCGTGGGCGTGTCGGCCTTGCCGGTGGCAGCAAATTTCTGCATCCGCGCCTGCACCATCAGTTCAACGGTGTGCAGGTGTCTCTGTGTGCTGAAGGTAATGCTGGCACGTGCGTTTCGGCCCAGAACTCGGCCGATGCGTTCCATCCCTTCCTCGGCCTGCGCACGCAAGGTCCGCGAGATCTTCCCTTTCCTGGCAGTCAATGCTACGTGCATGGCGACCTCCGCCTTGTCTGCTTCACGGCGCCGGAATCTGGCCGCAGTGGAGGACAGTATATGACGAATCAGCTACCAGCTTCTAGCGGCTGGCTTCTAGCTTGTTCCTTTTAAAGGCTGGATTTTGCTCGCCACCGTCAGTCCTCAGATCTTTCTTGTCGGACGATCACTTGTGGCTCTCGGCGAAAACAAGAGGAGCTCTGAGCACGGATTTGCTTGAGAATACACCGAACCCCGGCTTTTCCAAGACTAGCTAGAGACTAGTAGCGAGAAGCTGCTTTTCAGATCTCCCAACGCAGCAAAATCGTTCCCACCGTGAAGCCCGCACCCACAGCCGCCAGGAGCACCAGGTCGCCCTTTTTCACCTTGCCTTCTTTGATGGCCGTTCCCATGGCCAGGGGAATGGTGCCCGACGAGGTGTTCCCGTACTTATCGATGTCGACAATGACTCGCTCCGGCGGCATGCCCAGCCGTTCCGCGGTCGACTGGATGATGCGCAGGTTAGCCTGGTGGGGAATAAAGCACCCCAGGTCCTTGCCGCTTATACCGTTGCGCTCCAGCAGCGCTGCAGTGAGTTCGGCCATTTTGCGCACGGCAAATTTGTATACCGCGGGCCCGTCCTGGTGGATGTAATGCATCTTCTTGTCCACGGTTTCGTGACTGGCCGGATTCAGGCTGCCGCCAGCGGGCATGTTCAGGCTGACGCCGCCCGACCCGTCAATTTCGTTGAGCGCGTCGATAAATCCAATCTCGCCCTCCGCTGCCGGTTCCACCAGCACCGCGCCGCCACCGTCGCCAAACAGCACGCAGGTAGCGCGGTCGGTGTAGTCGGTCATGCGCGTGTTGGCGTCGGCGCCGCAAACCAGGACGCGGGAGTGCATGCCGCTTTCGACCATGGCCACGCCCGCCTGCAGTGCGTAGGTAAATCCCGAGCAGCCGGCGGAAACGTCGAAACCCCAAACGTGAGGCGCGCCGATCTTGTTCTGCACTAGCGAAGCCGTGTTGGGATACATCATGTCGGGTGTGACCGTGCCCACGATGATGACTTCCAGTTCCTCCGGCCCGATGCCGCGCGCGGCCAGACACTTCCTAGCCGCCTCCACGCACATGTCGCTCACACCCAGTCCCTTGGCCAACACGTGACGCTCGCGGATTCCCGTGCGCTCCATGATCCACTGGTCGCTGGTTTCCACCATTTTTTCGAGGTCGTGATTGGTGAGAACGTCGGGAGGAACGTAGGTACCGAGCGCCGAAATCTTGGCGCGCCGGCCCACCACGGGGCGAACCTTCAAACTCAATGCTTCTCTCCTGGCATGGGACGGCTGTTTTTCGTCCCTTGACCCGTGAAACCTGAACCCCAACAAAGATGTACCGGGTGACCTACTGCGCCCGTACGAGCCCGTTACCGTTGCTTCCTTCCGGACCTGGCGGGGTT
>JASHQH010000203.1 GCA_030037635.1 Acidobacteriaceae bacterium | reverse complement strand
TGCCGTTTGATAACCGCACAGGCCAGCCGAGCCTGGAGTGGATTCGCGAAGCAGCGGCGGAGATTCTGAGTACGCGGTTCAGCTCAGCGGGATTCCAACCGACGAGCCGCGCCGACCGGATGTACGCGCTGGATCATCTGGGATTACCGCAGGGCTTCCAGCCTTCGCGGGCGAGCGCGCTCAAGTTGGCGCAGACTCTGGATGCCGATTCGATTGTGGTGGGCAGCTACATCACCGATGGATCGGGCATCGTCGCCGAGGCGTCGCTGGTGGATGTGTCGGACCTGCGCATGCTGCCGACGGTGAGCACCCGGGGCGAGATGAACAACCTGGTGGCTGTGTTCGGCGAGCTGGCATGGAAGCTGACGCGGCAGCTTGATCCAACATTCAACGTGGCCGAGGCGACCTTTGCCGCGGAGGGAAACGACGTTCCGCTAACGGCGTTTGAACAATACATTCGCGGAATCACGGAACCGGACCAGGCGGAGCGTTTGCGGCATCTGGAGCAGGCGGTAAAGCTGAGCCCGGGCTTCGGGCCGGCGTGGATGGCGCTGGGCAGGGAAGACTACAAGGATCAGCAATATCAGGAGGCGGCCGATGCCTTTGCCAAGGTGGACCGCAATGGCAGCGATGGGTTGGAGGCGGGTTTTTACCGCGGGCTGTCGCTGATGTTCCTGGGCGATTACGCTCATGCCGAGCAGGCTTTTGCCGAGGTGGCGCGCGTGCTTCCGCTGGCTGAAGTGATGAACAACGAGGGCGTGGCCATGAGCCGGCAGGGAAAGGATGCG
Organism: Acidobacteriaceae bacterium; assembly: GCA_030037635.1. Taxonomy (GTDB): domain Bacteria; phylum Acidobacteriota; class Terriglobia; order Terriglobales; family Acidobacteriaceae; genus Telmatobacter. The sequence goes on along the minus strand of JASHQH010000203.1, from coordinate 4,243 downwards.
ACGTCGCAATTTATTCAGGCGGCGGCGGCCGATCCTAACAATGCGGATTATCACTTCAATCTTGCTGTGACTTTGAAGCGGCACGGGAACACGGCGGGCGCCATGATCGAGCTGGCGCAATGTTTGAAACTGCGCCCCAACGACGGCGAAGCACTGTCGCTGGAAGAGGCGTGGAGAACCCAGCCGGGAGCAGGCGAAGCTGCCGGGTCCGCATCCTCAGCCTCAAAAGCGAGCCCTCCACACGGACCGGAAGCCGCCGGGAGTGAAGTAGAAGCCGATCCGCTGGAGCGCATTGCGCGCACCTTCGATGCAGCGGCCTTCAGGCAAGCGGCGGCGATGCTGGATGAGATGAATGCCAGGCGGCTGGCGACGTTGACGCCTGAGGAGCGGGCACGGACGCTGTGTTCGCAGGCGAAGGGATATCTGGATCGTGGACTGCTGCTGGAGGCGGAGCGGCTGTATCGAGATGCAGTGGCCGCCGACGCCACCAGTGCTCAAGCGCAGGCCGGCCTGGCCGAGGTGCACGAACGCAGCGGCGACAACGAGGCCGCGCGCAAAGAGGCGCATAGGGCTTTGGAACTGGGGCCATCGGCCGACGCGTACCTTGTGCTGGCACAACTGGATCTTGCCGCCGGCAGCCTGAGCGAGGCGAATGACGAGGCCACGGATGCCCTGAAAATGGAGCCGTCGAATCAGGCAGCCCAGGAGGTTCTGCGCGAGGTTGCGGCGAAGAGACACTAGTCGTCAGTGATCGGTGGTCAGTGGTGGGAGCATCGAGCCGGGGAAAGAGGCTAGCCATGAGACAGATGTTTGCGAAGGTTCGCGCGGGCGTCGCGGTGGTTGCGGCGGGGTTCTGGCTTGTGTTCGGTTTGGGCGCCGGCGTTCCTGCTTTAGGCCAACAGGCAGTGGTGGACAAGCTGGTTCTGGACGATACCATTCAGCCGGTCAGCGCCGACGAGTTGACGCGGGCCATCGATCGGGCCAACGCCGATGGAGCGCACGCGCTGCTGATCGAGATGGATACTCCCGGCGGGCTGCTGGACTCGATGCGCGACATGGTAGGAGCGATTTTGCGCAGCCGCGTACCGGTGATTGTATTTGTGGCGCCTTCGGGCGCGCGAGCAGGCTCGGCTGGGTTCTTCATTCTTGAGGCGGCGGACGTGGCGGCCATGGCGCCCGGGACCGAGGCCGGCGCGGCCCATGTGGTTTCAGAGATCGGCAAGCCCGACGAAACGGAGATGCAGAAGGTGGAAAACGACGCTGAGGCGTTCATGCGGTCGTATGTGACCAAGCGTGGCCGCAATGCAGATGCCGCGCAGGCAGCGGAACAATCTTCGCACTCCTACACGGCCGAGGAGGCGCTGAATCAGCACCTGATCGATCTGATTGCCAACAACGATGCCGAACTGCTGAATGCGCTGGAAGGGCGGCAGATTACGCGCATGGACGGCTCAAAAACCACGCTGCACGTAGCCGGTGCGCGCATCGACCTGATCAAACCTACGCTGCGTGACGATTTGCTGGGATGGCTGGTCAACCCCAACATTGCGCTGCTCTTCCTGGTGGGAGGAGCGCTGCTGATTTATCTCGAATTCAACTCGCCGGGCACGATTGTTCCCGGTACGCTGGGAACGCTGATGGTGCTGCTGGCGGTGTTTGCGCTGAATCTGCTTCCCATTCGCTACACCGCGGTTCTGCTGCTGCTGGCGGCGATGGTTCTGTTGCTGCTGGAGGCCAAATTTGGCGGGCACGGAGCGCTGACCATCGCCGGGATTGTGTGCCTGACCTTCGGGACTCTGACGCTGGTGGCAGCGCCGGTGCCGGAGATGAACATCAGCCCTCTGGTGGCCATCAGCGTAAGCGCGGCGTTTGGCGCTATTACGGTGGTGTTGGTGCGGCTGGCAGTGCGCGCGCGTCAGCGCAAGGCTCGGATTGGCGCGGACGCGATGGTGGGCTGCCCGGCCACGGCGATGGAAGCGCTGGCTCCCGAAGGGCACGTGCTGGTGGAGGGCGAGATCTGGAGGGCGATGGCCAGCGCACCGGTGGCCGCAGGATCGCCGCTCCGCGTAGTGGGACACGACCAGATGCTGCTGCAGGTGGAACCCGAGAAGCAGCAAGCCGGCGAGGCAGCGAATGAGCAAGTGAGCGCGGGGCAGCAGCGCTAGCGCAGTTGGTGGAGTCAGCGAAGTTCGTGCGATCCCACCCTCGGCGCAAGAACAAAAACGCGACAAGGATGGGCACCTGCGGAGCCAGCGGTGTGAGCGGAGTTGGCGGAGTCAGCGAGGCTAGTCTGGAGTACAATCCCTAGCTGAGTGAGGAAAGGAAAGTCCCATGGATCTGACGATTCCGATGCTGGTAGTGATTGCGATTATCGTCCTTTATCTGCTGAACTCGATCAAAATTCTGCGTGAATACGAGCGGGGGGTGATCTTTCGCCTGGGCCGCGTCCTTGGAAACCCCAAGGGGCCCGGCATCATTCTGGTGTTCCGGCCCATCGACCAGATGGTGCGCCTCTCACTTCGGCAGGAGGTGCTTGAGGTGCCGCCGCAGGACATCATCACCCGCGATAACGTGACGTTGAAGGTGAACGCGGTGGTGACGCTGTACGTGGTCAATCCCAACGACGCCGCCATCAAAGTGGCGAACTACGTTTATCAGACCTCGCAATTCGCGCAGACCACGCTACGCTCAGTACTGGGCGAGGTGGAATTGGACGAAGTACTAAGCCATCGCGACAAGCTCAATCTGCGCATCCAAAGCATTATTGACCAGCGCACAGAGCCGTTCGGGGTGAAGGTTGTCTCGGTGGAGGTGAAGCAGGTGGATTTACCGGAGCAGATGCTGCGCGCCATCGCCAAACAAGCTGAAGCGGAGCGCGAGAAGCGCTCGAAGATCATACATTCAGAGGGCGAGTATGCAGCCGCGCAGAAGCTGGTGGATGCCGCGGCGCTGATGGCCACGCAGCCCATGACCCTGCAGCTGCGCTATTTGCAGACTTTGGCCGACATAGGCGTGGAGAAGAACACAACCGTTGTGTTCCCGCTCCCGCTGGAAATGATGTCGCTCTTGAACAAGGTTGGGGCCGCGTTAAAACCGGCCGGCGAACAGAAATGAGGAGCGGCGTCAGGGTGAACTGCGTCTGAATAAAGGCGGCACATGAGCGGATATTTTGACGAAGACGAAGACGAACGGGAACAGGAGCCCGAGGGACGGGAAAAGGAAGGCAGCGGCGATACCGAGGTAAGGCTGAGTCCGCTCGCGCTTCTGGGGATTTTTTTCTGCCTGGTTCTTCTGTGCGGTTTGTGCTTCGGGCTCGGTTACGCGGTTGGACATCGCAGTTCCGGTCCGGCCATGGCGAGTGCGCAACCCCCAGAGCAGGAGCCTGCTCCGGGACAGCAGCAGTCGCAGGGGAGTGACGTTTCAAAGCCCGCAGCGGCCGCGCAAAATCCGGCAGAGACGCAGCCGGCGGCGGGTGAGGGCACAGCGCCTTCTTCAGACGCCGCAGCTTCCTCAGACACGGAAACGAACCCAACCCCGGCACAGCCGAGCAGTGAGGCATCGGCGCCGTCTTCTCCCCCACCAACGCCTGCCAAGCCACCAGCGCAGCCGGCTCCAGTGCGGCCTGCGGTGCTTCCTGCGGCAAGCGCGCCTCGACCTGCTGAAGCGAACCCCGAACCGTACGAGCGGCCGGCTATGGCCATGCCCGGGCAGTTTATGGTGCAGATCGCCGCGGTTTCGCACAATGAGGATGCGGATGTGCTGATGAACGCACTGCGCCGTCGGGGATATGCGGTGACGGCGCGGCGCGATCCCGGAGACGGACTGATCCACGTGCGTATCGGGCCGTTTTCAAGCCACGAAGAAGCGGTACGCTGGCGCAACAAGCTGCTGGGCGACGGATACAACGCGGAAGTGCAGCCGTGAAACGAGGGAACGATACGAGGGAACAGGCAAAAGGGAACTGGGAATAGAAAACCGTAAAAAACAGGGGTCAGCGCTGAGTTTGTAGTTCGCAGTGGCCCAGGTCCTGTCCGCGGAAAAGTACGCCTCGAATATTCGCCCGCTATCCCCGCATCCATTCCGGGAGGCCGGAGGCGATGGCGGCGCGAACGGCGTCAGAAAGCTCCTCGCGGGTCGCGAAATCCTTGGGCAGAATTGGCGGGTGAAAGAGGATGTGCGCCGTGCCGGGGCGGATGCTCAGGCTGCGCTTGGGCATGATGGTCTCAGTGCCGTAAATGGAAAC
>JASHQH010000202.1 GCA_030037635.1 Acidobacteriaceae bacterium | reverse complement strand
TGGCTTTCATCACCTGGCCGACAAAAAATCCCGCCAGCGTGGTTTTGCCGGAGCGATACTGCTCCACCTGCCTGGGATTGGCGGCGATCACTTCGTCGATCAACTTCTCGATGGCCGCAGCGTCAGTGATCTGCTGCGGCTTCTCGCGCTCGTAGACGGCGCCGAAGTCTTCGCTCTTTTCAAAACTCGAATCGAAGAGCTGCTTCATTTGTTTGGAGCTGATTTTGCCTTCATCGAGCAGGTCTGCGGCCAGCACAATGCCGGCCATGGAGACCGGCGACTGCTCCTGCTCCAATCCGAGGGCCTTGAGCCGCCCGCCCACCTCGCTCAGCAACACATTGGCTACGCGGCGGGGATTGCGCGCGGTTCTGGCCGCGGCTTCAAAACGGTCGGCGAACTGGCGCGAAGCGGTGAGCGTGTGCGCGTCCTGAAGCGAGAGATCGTATTCAACGATCATGCGCTTGCGCCGCGCCTCGGGCAGCTCGGGGAGCTTCTTCCTGGTCTCCGCCAAAAGGTCCGCAGAGACGATCAACGGCGGCAGATCGGGCTCCGGAAAATAGCGGTAGTCGTGCGCCTGCTCCTTTGAGCGCATCGAGTAGGTGCGTCCCTCGTCGGCGTTGAACAGGCGCGTCTCCTGCACGATATGCCCGCCCGATTCGATGACTTCGGCCTGGCGCTCGATTTCGTATTCCAGAGCGGCGCGGATGAACTTGAAGCTGTTGACATTTTTCACCTCGACCTTGGTGCCGAGGCGCTGTTCGCCCTTTAAACGCACGCTGACATTGGCATCGCAGCGCAGCGAACCCTCCTCCATGTTGCAGTCGGAAACGCCCGCGTAGAGCAGAATTTCTTTCAAGCGGGTCAGGTACTCGAAGGCCTCGCCGGGTGTGCGCATGTCGGGCTCGCTCACAATCTCAATCAGCGGCGTGCCGCAGCGATTGAGGTCGAGATAGGTGCGCGTGGCAGAGTCAGGAAAACCTTCGTGCAAGCTTTTACCTGCGTCCTCTTCCATGTGCAGGCGCGTGATGCCGATGCGCTTTGTTTCCCGATTTGCCGCGGGGACCTCGATCCATCCGTTCTCGGCCAGCGGCTTGTCGTATTGCGAGATCTGGTAACCCTTGGGCAGGTCGGGATAGAAGTAGTTCTTACGAGCAAAAATCGAACGCTCCCGAACTTCGCAGTTGAGCGCCAGCGCGGCGAGCGTGGCGAATTCGACGGCTTTGGCGTTCAAAACCGGCAGCGCTCCGGGCAAGCCCATGCACGTGGGGCAGATGTTGGTATTCGGCTGGGAGCCAAAGCGGTTGGGACAACCGCAAAACGCCTTGGTGGCCGTGAGGAGTTGCACGTGCACTTCAAGCCCGATCACCGGTTCGTATTTGGTGAGAATCTCAGCAGAAATAGCCGTGGCGGGCATAGTTGAATTTTATCGTGGCAACTTTATGGCTTTGCAACCGAGAGAAGTTGGCCCGGAAGGGGTTGGATTGCCTACAATCGGAAGCGCACGATCGCTGGCCTCCATGACCGGCGCCAAATCGCTTTTCTTCAAGGGAGGGCCTATGGACAGAAGAACAATTTCGAGAACCGGATTGGCCGCCGAGGCGGCGATGCTTGTAGCGTGGTTTGGTCTGACGGCAGCGATTGTGCGGCAGGCGAATGCTCAGCAGGCTGCGTCCCAGCCTGCACCTTCAACCGCCCGGCTGGAGATTCATGCTGTCGATGGCGGCCCGTTTCCCACTGAAGAAGCAGCCATGAAAAGCGTGGGCAGTGCGCTTCCGCCTAACGTCGAGATTCTGCCCTCCGCCAGCGACACCGCCGGTTCGAGCGGCCCTCCCTACTACGCGATCGAGCGTTCCTCCCTCGTGGGCGGCATCGATTTCCGCTCATTTCAACTGGGCGTGAATTCAAATACCGGCCGTAGATCGGTTGGTTTTACCCTAAGCCCGGGGGCCGGCGACAAGCTCTGGGGATATACCAGCGCCAACATCGGCAAGAGCCTGGCCGTGGTCATGGATGGCTCGGTGCATAGCGTAGCTCTAATTAGGACCGGTATTCGCGATCGCGGCCTCATCGAAGACACCTTCAGCCAGAATGAATTGACGCAGCTGGCCGGAGCTGCTGCCGCGCCAGCGGCTGCGGCTGCGGCGCCGCTCACATCTCCCTCCGGCCATCCCAACAACACCTATTGGATTGAGCACGACCGGCAGATGCTGGTGGACTTCGGCGGACTGGAGCATTTCAAGGAGGCCGACATGAAGCTGGCGCTCCCCGCGTCCGGCGAGGACCGCGTGGTCTTTATGGGCGACTCGATCACGCAGGGCTGGAAACTGGAGGAGTCGTTTCCCGGAAAGCCGTACGTCAATCGCGGCATCAGCGGGCAAACCACCCCCCAGATGCTGGTGCGGTTCCGTCAGGATGTGATCGATTTGAAGCCCAAGGTGGTGGTGATTCTGGCCGGGACCAACGATATCGCCGGGAACACGGGGCCGATGACCGTGGAGGAGACGGAGGGAAATCTGGCTTCAATGGCAGAGCTGGCGGCGGCGAACGGGATTCGTGTGGTGCTGTGCTCGGTGCTGCCGGCCTTTGATTACGCGTGGGCGCCGGGCCTCGAGCCTGCGCCGAAGATTGCCGAAATCAACGCCTGGATGCAGAAATACGCCGCGCGGAAGGGCTTTGTGTACGTGGATTTCTACTCGGCGATGAAGGACGACCGCGGCGGTTTGCCCCCAACGCTGAGCCGGGATGGAGTGCATCCCCTACCCGCGGGATTTGCGATCATGACGCCGCTGGCGGAAGCGGGGATTGAGAAAGCCCTCAAAGGCTGGGACTAAGGGACTGAGGGACTCGGGACGAAGGCGAAACGGCGCTAAACCGAGAACGACGAACCGCAGCCACAGGAGCGGGTGGAATTGGGATTGAGGAATTGGAACCCCTGGCGCATGAGCGTCTCCTCGTAATCGAGCGTGATGCCGCGCAGATAGACGAAGCTCTTGGGATCGATGAAAACACGGACCCCATCGAACGCAAAGATGCGGTCGGTTTCGCGCGGACGGGCATCGAAGGCTACGGCATAGGACAAACCCGAGCAGCCGCCTCCCTTGACGCCCAGGCGCAGGCCGCCCTCCTGGAGTGGGATGCCTTCCTTGGCCAGAATGGCGCGGATCCGCTTGACGGCACTCGGCGTCACCTGGAGATCCCGGGCAGCCGATTCCGCCGCTCCGGCTGGCGCCGCTTCAGGCTGAGCATTGCCTCCGATTTTGATCACCTGCTCCATCGTTCCCCTTGGTTTGATTCCATAGCTTGGGCCGCGGATTCGGCCAGTCTTCAGCATCGCGGACTGACCCGCCGCGAGGGCTCAGGCGTTTCCCTCACGCCCGCGCCGTAACTCCCGGATCTCCTTTAGCTTCGCCAGGAGCGCGAAACCGCTCATCGCGGCCCACCAGCCCAAGACAATCTCCCCACGCCAATCCAATCGACCGAACCGTGACGCCACCAGCGATACAGCGCATCGCCAGCCGCGCAGCCCAGGCATGAGAATAGAATCGTACGCATCGCATGTGGCGCAGCCTCGAGCATTTTGTCCCCAAATCCCATGTTCAGAAACCTCGCCGATTCGGAATCGGCCCGTCCGCGCCATCTTCGACTCGCCAGGGCGCGACCCCTAGACCGTCAGCGTCACCAGTCCTTGCGCCTCGCCGTTCCGCGCGGCGCCCGGCTCGCGCTCCGCCAGATCGTGGATGCTGATGCTCTTCAGCACGCCAGAAATGGTTTCATTCACCCGCGCCAGCGGCTCCTTGATGGTGCAGCTGGGCGTCAGGTCGCACGACTTTGCCCCCTTGAAGCAGGAGGTAATGAAGAGCGGCCCGTCGATGGCATGAATCACTTCGAAGGCCGAAATCTGGCGAGCATCGCGGGCCAGGGCATAGCCGCCGTTGATGCCGGCATGGGACTTGAGGAGTCCGGCCTTGGTCAGCCGCTGAAGGATCTTGGCCAGCAACTGGGCGGGAATCCCATAAGCGTCGGCCACGTCCTTGGCGCTGAGCGCGGGGGTCTCAGGGTGCTCCGCCAGATATTTGAGCGCCATGAGCCCATAATCCGCCTTTTTCGTAAGCTTTAGCATGTAAAGTGCGACCTGATTAGTCCCTATTCAGTATACGACCGATCTGAATTCGCGTTCAAGCATCGGCGCAACCGAGGTAACCATGGAAAGCCGCTCTCAAGAGCAGAGGATTCATCAAAAAATCCGTTTGCAATCGGCTGAAAGAAAGCTACAATCTGGCGGATAGAGCACAGGTACCGCAATCCAGAGACGATGCCCCAGCCGGAATGAGGAAAAGGCGCGACCAGCAGGACGCGGCGATTTCAAAATGGACCGGACGGGGCGCGCAACTATGGAATTGCCGGAAGCCTGACCCGCTCTGAGAACGATGGCAACCGCCTGCAGGCACCCCAAGGTTCGGATCGTTTCCCGGCACGACGACACTGAGTTTGTCGAATGCCTGGAGTGTGGCGAAATCTTCGATTCGGAAGAGTTTCGCGATATGGAAATTGAAGACACAGCAGGAAGCGACGAACTGCCCGACGATTCTTAGGCGCGGCTCGTCACCCACTCACGATTTGTGAACGGCAGGCGCGCCCGAGCGGCGCGAAACCATCCACGCGTAGTGCAGACCCGATATCACGGTGAGCGCCATGGTGGCGTCGAGGGCCACGGTACGGAAGACGGCGACCCAATAGGCCCTGGTGAGCTGGTGAAGCAGGACGGCTGCGACCGCTGCGATCTGGGCAATGGTGTTGGCCTTGCCCCAGATGCTTGGGTGGAATTCGCGCCGGCCCACCGCTGCATAGAGCAGGGCTGCCACCAGCAGGATAATGACATCCCTGCCGAAAACCAGGACCGTCACCGTGACCGGCATCAGGCTCTTGTGCAGGAGCACCAGGAAGAGCGTGCTGAGCAGCAATTTGTCGGCTACGGGATCAAGATAATGGCCGAGCATGGAGCGCTGCTTGAGCATGCGCGCCACCGTGCCGTCGAGCCCATCGGTGATTCCTGCCGCGACAAAAAGAATGAAGCTGAGCAAGTAGTGCCCCTGGAGAATCGCAGCCACCAGGAAAGGTGCCAGACAGATGCGCATGAGCGTGAGCAGGTTGGGTGCGCTGCGCAAGGGGTTCAGGCTCACCTTCGACACCGGATGCAAGGCGGACGGCTGCCGGGTAGAGGGTGATGGGATTTGCGCCGGTAGAGGCATATGGTCTTTTCATCGATAGTACAGCAAGACCGCAGCCGCGGCACGATCCCAACAGGCCACAGCGCGGCCTCACTATCCAACTTTGATGGCCGCCCCTTATACCTCGAGTGGTAGTTCTGCCGACAGGATTTTCATGGGCGTAAGCCCACGCTGCCGCAGGGCGCGCAAGCTGAGCGCATCGTGGCGCTTAGCCAGGCGGCGGCCGTTGTGGTCCACGACCAGGCGGCAGTGGTAAAAGGCGGGAGGTTCGAACCCAAGGGCGCGATAGAGCAGGATCTGGCGTGCCGTGGACTTGAGAAGGTCGGCGCCGCGCACCACCTCGGTAATGCGCATAGCGGCGTCATCAACCACGCAGGCTAACTGGTAGCTGGGACCGCCGTCGCGCCGCCAGATGACGAAATCGCCGAAGTCCACGCTGGCTACAAAGCGCTGCGGGCCTAGGTTGCGGTCGACAAACTCGACCGCTTCGCCGTCGGGAACGCGAAAGCGCCAGTTGGTGTCGCCGGGAGATTCGATATCGCTGACCGTTGGCCCGGGAAGCTGCGGCGCATGACCGGTAAATCGACGGCACGTGCCTGGGTAGATCGGCTCGTCGTCGAGCGTGTCAAATTTGCTGCCGCTCCCCGTTCGCGCGCGCTCGTGGGGCGCGTGGAGCGCGGTTTCCAGGTCCCGGCGCGAACAACGGCACGCGAACAGGGATCCACGGTTCAGCAACTTTCGCCACGCCGCCAGATAGAGGCTGCGGCGCTTGCTCTGCTGATAGGGTGCGAATGGCCCTCCCTTGTCTGGGCCCTCCTGCCAGCGGATTCCCAGCCAGCGCAAATCGTCGAGGGCAGCGTCGGCGTACTCGTCGCGGCTGCGGTCGGAATCCAGGTCTTCCATGCGCATGACCAGCGTGCCGCTGGCTTCGCGCGCGCGCTGAAATGCCGTCCAGAACGTGCGCGCGTGGCCCACGTGAAGGTAGCCGGTGGGCGAGGGAGCCAGCCGCCCGCGATAGTCCGAGGCCGGCGCTTGGTCGGAGAAGGAAAATGACGGCAGATTGCTGGCCATTCTGAACCCGAGTGTAGCCAGCAACTTGGATGCGGCATATGGCGGGTTTGGTTCGTGAGCCAGGGAATAGGGAGTAGCCAGTAGGGAATAGAGAAAAAGCCGGGTCCCCCTCGGCCGAAGCATCTTAACGCTTATCTCGAACGGATGCTCGTCGCAGTTTTGAGGCGTAATCGCTTAGCCCGTTCGCACGCGCCGGTTTTCTATTCCCTACTGGCTACTCCCTACCCCTGCCTTGCCGCTTCCACCGCAAGACGGGCTTGCGCGCGGCCTGGACTTCGTCGAGGCGCGAAACGCGCGTAGAATGCGGGGCGGTCTTCACCAGGTCCGGCTTCTCCTCGGCTTCGCGCGCGATGGAGCGCATGGCGTCGACGAACAGATCGAGTTCTTCGCGCGATTCGCTTTCCGTGGGTTCGATCATGAGCGCGCCGTGCACGATGAGCGGGAAGCTGACTGTGTAGGGATGGAAACCGTAGTCGATGAGCCGCTTGGCGATATCGCCGGTCCTGACCCCGTGCACAGCCTGCCGCTTGTCGCTGAAAACCACTTCGTGCATGGATGGCGTTTTGTAGGGCAGCTCGTAGAGGTCTTCGAGCTTCTTGCGAATGTAGTTGGCGTTGAGCACCGCGTCTTCGGTGGTTTGGCGCAGGCCGTCAGGTCCGTTGGCCAGAATATAGGCCAGCGCGCGGATGAACATGCCGGTATTGCCGTAGAACGCGCGCACCCGGCCAATGGATTGCGGACGGTCGTAATCCCAGGACTTCGTCCCGTTCTGGTTTTGGACGAGAACTGGAATTGGCAGAAACGGTTCGAGATCCGCCTTGCACGCCACCGGGCCGGAGCCGGGGCCGCCGCCGCCGTGCGGCGTGGAAAAGGTCTTGTGCAAGTTGAGATGCATCACGTCGACGCCGAAGTCGCCGGGACGCACCTTGCCCACCAGCGCGTTCATGTTGGCGCCATCCATGTAGAGCAGAGCGCCCTTGGCGTGCAGAATGTCGGCGATCTTGTGAATCTCGTTTTCGAAGACGCCCAGCGTGGAGGGATTGGTGAGCATGAGCGCGGCGGTGTCCTCGTCGACGCGGCTGGCGAGAGCCTCGAGATCGATGCCGCCGACAGCATTGGATTTGAGGTTTTCCACCGCGTAGCCGCTGAAAGCCGCCGTGGCCGGATTGGTGCCGTGAGCCGAATCTGGAATGAGAACTTTTTTGCGCGGATTGCCCTGCGACTCGTGCCAGGCGCGGGTGAGCAGGATGCCGGTGAACTCGCCGTGCGCGCCCGCTGCGGGCTGCAGCGTGATCGCGTCCATGCCGGTGATCTCTAGCAGGCACCTCTGAAGCAGGTCGAAGATTTCAAGCACGCCTTGGGCCAGCGACTCGGGCCGGTAGGGATGGGCTTCGGCCAGGCCTTCAATGCGGGCCACAAACTCGTTCACACGCGGGTTGTACTTCATGGTGCACGAGCCCAGCGGGTACATGCCGAGATCGATGGCGTAGTTCCACGTGGAGAGGCGCGTGAAGTGACGGATGAGCTCGATCTCGGAAAGCTCCGGCAGCTCCGCGCGCACTTCGCGGGCCGCGGGACCAAGGAGCTCTTTGGCGTCCACTGCGGGCACATCGAGCGGCGGCAATTTGTAGGCGCGCTTGCCCGACGCCGACTTCTCAAACATCAGGGCTTCGTTCTGCGTCGGATGCGTGCGCACCTTGCCCAATGTGTGCGGGCCGGGATTCCCATTAATCGTTGCCATTGGTCACGCCTCCACCGGCGCGGCCGCCAGCACCTTTGCCGCCGCGTCAATCTGCTCACGCGTTACCACTTCCGTCGCGCACCAGAGCGTGCAGTTCTTGAGCTCGGGATACCAGCGGCTCAACTCGATGCCTCCGACTATCTTGTTTTCCATGAGCCGCCGGTTCCACGCGGCGGGCGCCTCATCGGTCTGCAACACAAACTCATGGAAACGCGGCGCGCCTTTAAACCGCAGCCTTGCTCCCGGCTGCGCTGCGAGCGCTTTGGCCGCGTAATCTGCTTTGGCCAGGTTGTGCTCGGCGAGCTCCCGCATCCCCTCCTTGCCGTACACAGCCATAAAAATCGTCGCCATCAGCGCCACCAGCGCCTGATTGGTACAGATGTTCGAGGTCGCCTTTTCGCGGCGAATATGCTGCTCGCGCGTGGCGAGAGTGAGAACAAAGCCGCGATTCCCTGCCCCATCGACCGTCTGCCCGGCAAGACGGCCTGGCATCTGCCGCACGTATTGCTCCTTGGCCGCAACCACTCCGCAGAACGGGCCGCCATAGCTAAGCGCAACACCAAAGGATTGCGCTTCCATGGCCACGATGTCCGCTTCGACCGGCGGCCGCACGATGCCCAGCGAAACTGCCTCGGCGATCGACACGATCAGCAGCGCGCCCTTCTTGTGCGCGATCTCTGCGATGGCGGGAATGTCTTCGATGACGCCGAAAAAGTTGGGACTCTGCACCAGGACGCACGCCGTCTCGTCCGTCACCGCGGCTTCGAGCGAACCGAGGTCGATACGGCCGGTTTCGGCATCGTAGCCAACCAGCGTCGTAGGCAGGCCCTGATGCAGGGCGTAGGTTGCCAGGACTTCGCGATATTCGGGATGAACGGCCGCAGCGACCACAGCCTTGTGACGCCCGGTGACGCGGACCGCCATCATCACCGCTTCAGCCGCGCCGGTGGAACCGTCGTACATGCTGGCGTTGGCCACATCCATGCCGGTGAGCTCGGCGATCATAGTCTGGAACTCGAAAATCGCCTGCAGCGTGCCTTGCGTAATCTCAGCCTGGTAGGGCGTGTAGCTGGTAAGGAACTCGCCCCGCTGCACCAGCGCATCGATGATGACCGGGCGATAGTGGCGATAGGCGCCCGCGCCCAGAAAACTCACGTAATCGGTGGCGTTTTTCTGGCCGGCGGCGCGGAAGTAGCCCACAATTTCGCTCTCCGCCTGCTGGCGGGGCACGTTCAGGTCGCGGTCCAGCCGGTATTCGGCGGGGATGACGGCAAAAAGATCGTCGATCGAGGCCGCGCCAATCTCGCCCAGCATCTGCCGGCGTTCTTCGTCGGATTTAGGAAGGTAACGCATGTCTTAGCTACTAGCTCCTAGCTTCTAACCTCTAGCCAAAAGCGGGCGGATCGAGCAAAAGTGCGTGCTGCCGCGAGAACATTCAGAGAGATTCGATGCCGTTTCCAGCCGCTACAAACCATCTAGGAGCTAGCCGCTCGCGGCTAGCTCGTCTCTTCCGCAATGAACGCCTGGTACGCCGCGGCGTCGAGCAGGGAGTTCACCTCGGCAGGGTTGGCAAGCTCCACCTTGATAATCCAGGTGCCGTGCGGGTCCTGGTTGATTTTGTCGGGCGCGGTCTTCAACTCCTCGTTCACCGCGGTCACCTTGCCGCTGACCGGCGAAAACAGATCGCTCACGGCTTTTACGCTTTCGACGGAGCCAAACGCGGCGCCGGCAGTCACCGCGTCTCCCACCTTGGGCGCCTCAACGTAGACGATATCGCCCAGCGAGTTCTGCGCATAATCTGTGATGCCGATGGCGCCGTCGGGCGAAATCCACTCATGTTCGCGGGTATAGCGGTAACTCGACGGGTAAGGCATGGCAAAACCACTCCTTAGTAAAACAGCAAAATACCAGTCTAAGCGGTACGGCTGGGGCGATGCCGGAGGAAATCGGGAACCAGGGAACAGGGAATAGCCAGGAGGGAGTAGAGAACCTCGGGTGCCCCATCCTAGCTGCGCCTTTGTTCTTGCGGCTAGGGTGGGAGCGAGACTGCGTTTGCCGCCGAGCTCCACATTCGCCAATTCGCGTTTGGAAGTCCCTCCTCTTTTCCCTATTCCCTGCTCCCTATTCCCTGCCTTTTCACCCCAGCACCACCACGGGCTGAAACAGCGTTCCTGCAATTCTTTTGGCGACGCCGGCCAGCTCGCGCGGCCCGGCGAAGACCTTGACCAGGGGCGCGCCGGAGAACTCGGGGAGATTGGCCTGCGCTCCGTTGCGAAGACGGCCTAGCGCTACCTGATCTGCAGTCACAGAGGGCAATTCAGGCAACAGCGCGCGCGGGTGGACACACATACCCGCTAGCGCTTCGGGCTGATTCGCAAGCGTTTCGAGCTCTGGCAGCGTGTGCGCGTCTTCAAGCGTGAATGCACCCGCGCGCGTGCGCCGCAACCGGCTGAGGTGAGCGCCACAGCCCAAATCGCGCCCCAGCTCGTGCGCGATGGAGCGCACGTAGCCGCCAGAACTGATCTCAATGACAAAGCGGGCTTCGGGGCCCCCCATCGACTCAATCTCAAAATGATCGATGCGGACCTGGGCCGGTTTCAGCACCACCGGTTTGCCCTCACGTGCCAGCTTGTATGCGGGCTTGCCCTGGATCTTCTTGGCCGAGAAGGGCGGCGGCATCTGCAGCATGTCGCCTTGGAACTTTGAGGCCGCTGCGCGAATGCACTCCAGCGTCACTGCCTGGGCCACTTCAGGCCAGCGGTCGGCGCCTGCGGGCTCGCCCTCGGCGTCGTAGGTGTCGGTGGCAAAACCGAAACGGATGGACCCGGTATAGCTTTTCCCGGCTGCGGAGAAATATTGCGCCAGGCGGGTAAATTTGCCCATCAGCAGGGGGAGCACGCCGGTAGCCATGGGGTCAAGCGTGCCCAAATGGCCGATCGATCGCTCTCCTGTGATGGCGCGCAACCGGTCGACGACGTCGTGGCTGGTCATTCCGCCCGGCTTATCGATCACGAGAAGCCCGTTCACATCACCAATTTAGCCGCCCCTGAGACGCTTGCCAACTGCAAGGGCATCGCCTCAATCTAATTGAAGGATGGCAGACGAACCGGAACGCGCGCGAAAGGCCCTGCGGGATCTCAGCAAGTCACTGAAGAGCCTGAACGGCAAACTTCTGCCCAAGGATGTTCACAAGTTGCGCACGGCCACGCGCCGGGTTGAGGCGATTGCGGCCGCACTGCCGCCGGCAGACGGGAAAAGATCGCACCGCCTGCTCAAATTGATTGAGCCGGTGCGCAAGGCGGCGGGCGGCGTGCGCGATATGGACGTGCTGATGAGCAATGCGCGCAAGCTGGCGCGCTACTCACCGGGCGACGCTCTCGATCGCCTGCTGGCGGCGCTGGCCGATGCCCGCCAGCAACATGCCGAGGAACTGCGGCGCGCTCTCGACCGCAAGGGCGAGGATGCACGCGATAGCTTGAAGCATTACGCCAAGCTGGTGCGGTCGGCTTTGGGCGAGACCAACTCCGCCGCCGCGACCAATGGGAAACACAGCCACGCTCAAGACGGTTTTCACGCCCAGGCAATGGACGTGGTGCGAGAGCTTGGTGGTTGGCCGCCTTTGAATGAACGCAACATTCACGAGTTTCGCCTGAAGGTGAAACAGCTGCGCTACATTCTGCAACTCGATGCGGACGCCGATCCTGAATTGGTGGAGAAGCTGGGCGAGGTGCAGCGCCGCATTGGCGACTGGCACGACTGGCAGCAGTTGGAAGAGATTGCGCGCGAACTTTTGAATTCGGAAGGCGAGGCCGCATTGCTTGCCACCATCACGCGCATGACCAGGCGGAGATATGCCAAGGCGCTGGCGGCGGCGAATGCGCTGCGCGCGAAATACCTGGCCGCGCCGCTGGCCGTTGGCATCTGATACGTGCCGCCAGTCTGATGTCCGCGGTAAGACTGCTGCGCTTCAGATCGAGCCGTTTCCTGGCGCGCGCACCAGCGACAGGAATTCGGCCCGCGTCTCCTTCTGGCGGAAGCAGCCCAGCATGGCGCTGGTCACCGTGGAGGAATGCTGCTTCTCGATGCCGCGCATCATCATGCACAGGTGCCGCGCCTCAATGATGACCCCCACGCCCTGCGGCGAAATGGCTTCCTGAATGCACTCGGCAATCTGGCGCGTCAGCCGCTCCTGCACCTGCAGGCGCCGCGCAAAAACATCGACCAGCCGCGCGACTTTGCTCAGTCCAATGACTTTGCCCTTGGGAATATAGGCCACGTGCACCTTGCCGAAGAAGGGCAACATGTGGTGCTCGCAGAGTGAGAACATTTCGATATCTTTCACGATGACCATCTCGTCGTAGTCCACATCGAAGAGCGCCCCATGCAGAACCTGCGCGGGATCCTGGTTGTAGCCGCGGGTGAGATATGCCATGGCCTTTTCCACCCGCTCCGGCGTGGCGCGCAGCCCGTCGCGATCGGGATTCTCGCCCAGCCGGGCGAGAATTTCGCGATACATCTCCTGCGTGCTGAAGCCGTTCAAGGCCTCGTCTTCAACCGCTCTGCGCACTGGTTTGCTCACGACAATCGGACGCGCCATGGTGATTTATCCTTCCGCCGAACACTCAAAAAAATTGTTTTCCGTTTCTTCTACCCTCACATGCTCCAGCCGCCCGGCAGGCAAAGCATCGCGCAACAGGGCAAAAATAGTCCTGCATAGATTTTCCGTCGTCGGAACGCGATCGGCAAATAGCGGGTTGAGGTTCAGGTCGGAGTGATCGAATCGCTCCATCACCTGCTCGCGCACCGCCTCGTCCAGTGCCGCCAGATCCACAACCATGCCTGCCGCTGGGCTGACTTCGCCGCCCACCAATACTTCCACCACGTAATTATGCCCGTGCGTGTTGTTGCATTTGCCATAAACTGCTCGATTCTGTTCGGCAGAAAGCACCGGCGTGTTGAGCCGGTGACTGGCGCTCATCATGTAACGGCGGCCAAAATACGCGTTCACGCTTCACCCCGATATTCAGCAAAGATTTCGGGCGTTTCGTAGATGCGAATCCGGGTGAGTTTCGCCCCGCCCGCCGTCCCATCCGCACCGTTGATCGCCGGCTCCAGCCGCTTCCATGCTGCAATGGCGATGTTTTCCGTGGTCGGAATGGCGTGCTCGAACTCCGGCGCATCGAGGTTCAGGTGCTTGTGGTCGTAGGCCGAAAGCACCTCGCGTTCCATCACGTTTTTCAGCCACTTCAGATCGATCACGAAGCCGGTCACGGGATCGGGATCGCCGGCCACCGTGACCTCCAATGTGTAGTTGTGGCCGTGGCCACGGCGGTTGGCGCAGCGCCCAAAGACCTGGCGGTTCTTTTCCTCGGGCCAGGCATCATTCCAGTAGTAGTGCGAAGCGGAAAACGTGGCCCGCCGCGTCAAAAAGATCATGCACACCCCTTGTCTTTAGAGATGCTTTTGCCCGCAACGCAGGTTCAACCAAATCAGGGGCCAGGGATTAGGGAACAGCAGACAAAGGCCTGAGGGGTGATTCGGCTCCGGCGATCGTTCATCCGGATGAGTGGGAGGCTAGCAGCTACAGGCTGTTCCCTATTCCCTATTCCCAGTACTCCCGCCCCTTCCAGCTTACGCGCTTCAGGATGCGGTGCTGAAACCAGCTTCGATAGAGGAGAACCACGAAGAGCGGCAGACCCAGCGGCGAAATGGCGCAATCGACGAACGGAAAGTTCGATTTGGCGATGCGCGCATAGAAGCGGAAGAGCGTACGCAGCCAGATCAAGGCAATGATCCATCCCGCGCCTACCCATTCAAGAACGTGTCCTGGCAGGCGCGCGTTCCAGAACCCCCAAGCCAGGATGGGCAGGCCGAAGAACAGCGCAAAGTCGAGCGCCTTCCAAAATGCCAGCGCGAGCGCGTTGTTAAACAGCAGCTTCAGGTTCTTGGTCCAGCCCTCCATCATGGCCGCGGTGCTGCGGTACATGCGCGCTGAAACGGCGTCGTCGGCGTAGCGGAAGCGCAGGCCAACCTTGCGTCGCTTGGCGAGCGAGGCTAGCTCCACGTCTTCGAGTACCTTATCGGCCACGCTGGGATGCCCGCCCAGCTTGCGATAAGCCTCGCGCTCCACCAGTAAGAACTGTCCGTTGGCGGCCGCGATGCGTTGCGCCGGATCAGAGACCTTGGCCGGCGAATAGGCCAGCGCCAGCTCGCAAAAAACCAGCGGCATCAGCGAGCGCTGCGCCAGGCCGCTCACGATCTGCCGGGGCGAGTAGCTCAGCATTCCAACCTTGTGCCGCTGCGCCTCGTGCATGGCGCGGTGCAGATCGCCGGGTTCGTGAATCGTATCCGCGTCGGTAAAGAGCAGCCAGCGGCCGCGTGCCCGCCGCGCGGCGGTCCACACGGCGTTGTTTTTCCCCGTCCATCCCGGTTCCAGTTTCTCGGCCTCGAGCAGCGTGACGCCCGCGAAGCCGCGCGCGATGGCCGCGGTGCCGTCGCTGGACTGATCGTCGACCACGATCAGCTCCCAATCTTTGCCCAGCTCGAAGATTTTCTCAGACTGCGCGGTCAGCGATTGCAGGCACGCGCCCAGGCAGTCTTCTTCATCACGGGCAGGAACGATGACTGAGAGTTCGATGAGCTCAGCCGGTTCGGGCTGATCGAAGACTGTCCCCGGAACGGTTTTGCCGGCCCAATCGCGCCAGTCAGTCGCCGCAGCCGAGCGGTCCTCAGGGTCAGCTAGGCCCAGCACCGGTTTCCAGCTTCCCGCCCCGGCCCGATCCGCTTCGTCTTTGCTCATCGCCCTTTACCGCTTTCTTCCTGCCTGTTCGCTCCGTATTATAAGGATGTGCGATCTCCTCGTCGGCTGATCTGGGTTTTTCTGGCCACTCTCGTCTTTTTGTCCGCTTGCAATCGCGGCTCACACCCCGTGCAGGTGGGCAAGGCCGCTCCCGACTTTACTGTTTCCGACGGCACCACGACGGTGCACCTGGCCGGCTATCGCGGACACGTGGTGCTGCTTAATTTCTGGGCCACCTGGTGCGAGCCTTGCGTTGAAGAACTACCCTCGCTGCTCCAGCTTCATCAGGACCAACCCAGCCTGGCGATTCTTGCAGTCAGCGTGGACGAAGACCCCGAGGCCTATGCGAGCTTCATTGCGCAGAAGCACATGGACCTGATCACCGTGCGCGACCCCAGCGAGTCAGCAGCCAAGCTGTACCACAGCGATGCGTGGCCAGAGACCTATGCCATTGACCGCAACGGCATCATCCGCAGGAAGTTCATCGGCCCGCAGGACTGGACCAGCCCCGAGATCCAAAGCTTTTTGAAAAGCCTCTAGAATTGGTTGTATAAATCCGGATTTTGAAATGGCACGACTTCTGTAGCGCCGGCTTCCCTCCGGGGTCCGCACGGGCAGGTCTTCGTCCGTGGGGTTGCGTGCCGGCTGTAGCGCGGGCATCCCTGCCCGCGCCCGCCATCCGACTCGATTTCACACCCTAAGGATCTGCGTTAGCTTTGCGTCACTTGCCTCGCGCATGGCGATCACGCCCGCTTCAACTTCTTACTTTTTCTTACTTTGCCTGTGCCAGCTCCGCAACCACTGCAGCCAGTTTATCCAGTATCTGCTTGGTGCCTTCCAGTTGACCGCTCTGGATCGCGTTCTGCATGGTCTCGTTGCCAATGAAGGTGAGTTTCGTCTGGCCGTTTCCAAGATCCTCAAAGGTAGTCACATCGTATGCATCGGCTATGGCCTCATGTTCTATTCCATATTGCGCAGGCTCAACCTTGTTTCCCTCCGGGTCGGAAAAGTACATGGAGGAGAAGATCTTCTCGTGCAGAACAATCTCGTGGTACTCGCCACCATTCCAGAACTCCTGCCCATCCGGCGCTCTCATGCAGCAGAGAAATTTTCCTCCCACGCGAAAATCCATCTTGCAAACAGGCGCAGTGAATCCTTTCGGCCCCCACCACTGCATCACATATTTCGGGTCTGTCCACGCCTTCCAAACCAATTCGCGTGGGGCATCAAAAACTCTTGTCACAACCATCCGCTCTGTCTCATTCAACGTGCTTTTTGCCATGTCGAACCTCCTCTTTTTTCATTTGATTGACAACTGCATCCAGCTTGTCGAAACTCTCTTCCCAGAATTGGCGATAGCCAATCGCCCAGTCGCTGATTGTCTTTATCGCCTCTGGCCTAAGCGTGCAAATACTCTCTCGTCCACGCTTCGTCTTGATCACAATCCGCGCCCGCACCA
>JASHQH010000201.1 GCA_030037635.1 Acidobacteriaceae bacterium | reverse complement strand
TGGCCAAACCAGGAGCAGGTCCTTGAGCTCGCTGCGGAGAGTCAGCCGGGTAGCAGGCCTGGATGCAGGTCTTTGCGCCATGATGGGTGGCATCGTACGGGAGGAGCCTACTGCAACGCCGCGAGCGCGGCATTCAGATCGTGGTGGACGGGCAAAAGGTTGATAATGCCGCTGGCCTTCAAGACGGACTCGACCATATCGTTGGGGCCAAAAAGCACCACTTTGCCGCCGCGCCCCAGAACTGCACGCGAAGGAAATACGATGGAGCTCAACCCCATTGAACCAAGGAACGTCACCTTCTGCAGGTCAATGAGGAGTTTCTTGCTGCTGCCTGCGACCAGGTTCATCTTCATATCCACAGCCGCTGCACCGGCAATGTCCATGCGGCCATCGAGCTCGACGCGCGTAACGCCGCCAGCCATTTCTTCCGTGGAGATTTGCATTTCCATCTTCCTTTTTGTCTTGCGAAATTGCGAGATACCTGGTTCTCTGGTCAGGCTGCGGGAAAGTCGCCTTCTGAACTAGCGACATGGTACCGGCCGAATGTGACAATTCGGTTACAGGAGAGGCGTGCTGAAGGAAATGGAGATCTGCGTGCCAGGACCGAGCGGATCCGAGGCAGTTGCCGATCCAGTTGTCTGCCCTTTGAGCTGAATCTTCAGGGTCTTGCGCTTCTTGGCCTTGAAATCTTCCGTGACCGTGGGTGAGTCGACCTGGTGGCCGCCGCTTTTCATAAGAACGCTGAACGCCTGCGATCCAGGAGGAACGTATAGGTTGTCGAGGCTGGTGCCGTCGCCGGTAACCCCGCGGAGATAGACTTTGCCATTCATTTCCACGGTATACGGGATGCTGCTGGGAATGTGGCTCATCTCGATCTTGAGCTTGGCGTTGGTGTTGGGATCGAGCGAGCGCGGATTGAAGGTCACATTGGCCGCAGACGGAGCAGATGGGGCCGGCGCGGGTGGAGGGGTCGCCGAGGCCGTCGGCGAAGAGGTCGGAGATGCGGGATGCGGCGGGGGCGCAGCCGCAACCACCGGTGGAGCAGGGCTCGGAGTTACGGGCGGCGATGCGCTTTTGACCCTGCCGGCAGAAGGCTTGGCTGGGGTTGGCTTGGCGGGGGGAGGCGACTCAAGCGCTTTCGCCAGAGGCCCGGTGTCCCCGGGTGAGGGCGCGGGAGCCGTCGTGGGAACGGGCGTAACCGGCTGCGACACGGGTTGCGGAGCGGGCGGAACAGGGGGCTTTGGCTGCACCTGGGCGGACTGGTTGCGATGCTGAATGTAGGGCCATAAAAACCACCTTCCGGCCGCGGCGGCGGCAAGCACGACCGCAACGATCGCAGCCACAGCGCCGATCGGGATTTTCGTGCGTTTGCCCGCAGAGACTAGGCCAGCCTGCGGTTTTCCCGCGGTTGGAGGTTTTAGGGGTGGATAGCTGGCCGCCATCGAAGTGGGTGGCAGCGTGGCGTCGGGGTCGGCCAGGGGCACTGCCGCCGGCACGCCGGCCGTGCCCATGACCGTTGATCCTACTCCCGCGCGGATTGCCGCCAGATCCTGTGCCAGTTCCTCGCCGGTTTGGTAACGGTCTGCCGGGTTCTTGGCCAGGCATTTCAAAATCGCGGCCTCAAGACGGGCCGGAATGGCGGGATTAAGCTTGGAGGGCGGAACCGGCTCGGTGTAGACAATCTTGTACGAAACCGCCGTCATGGTTTCGCCTGGGAACGGCTGCTCGCCCGTCGCCATAACGTAGAGAATCACGCCCAGCGAAAACAGGTCGGCACGGCCGTCGATGGGCGCACCCGTAAACTGCTCCGGCGGCATGAACGAGGGCGTTCCCAGCATTTGCCCGGTCACGGTAATCTCGCTGGCCGCCAGCTTGGCAATGCCGAAATCGGTGATGCGGGGCCGCTCGTAGCCGTACACTTCGCGCGAGGTCATCAGGATGTTGGCCGGCTTGACGTCACGATGGATCACTCCCTGGCGGTGCGCATAGCCGAGTGCCTCGGCGATCTGCTGGCCGATCTCACAAACGCGATCGAGGGGAAACCGCTCGCCGCGCTTCAAGGCATCGGCCAGTGTGCGGCCTGCGACGAACTCCATCACCAGGTAGGGCGCGCCTTGGTGGTCGCCCACGTCGAACACGGGCACAATGCCGGGATGAGCCAGAGCCCCGGAAGCGCGTGCTTCGCGTTGGAACCGTGCCCGGTATGTATCCGCTTCGTTGCCCGAAAGTGCCGCGGAATGGATGGTTTTGAGTGCCACAATGCGGCCGACGGCCGGGTCGCGCGCCTTGAACACGCTGCCCATGGCGCCGTGTCCCAGCTCCTCGACTATCTCGTAGCGTCCAATGACTTTTGCGTCGGCCATGGTGTGGATTGTATCAATGCGATAAGAGGGCTCTCAGCCGCGGTTCGGGCCGGCGAGAATTCACGCCGCTCCGCGATACCGAACCACCAGCAGGGTCAGATCGTCAGATTGCTTTGCGCCTTTCGTAAAGCCGCGCACCGACTCCAGAATCGACTGTTGCAGCGCTTCAACGGGCACGGCGTCCTGTCCGTCAAGAGCGCTGCTCAGGCCGGAAATCTCAAAGAGGTCGTGATCGATATTTTCTGCTTCCGTGACGCCGTCGCTGAACAGAACCAGCGTGTCGTTCGGCTCCAGCTGTAACCGGGCCGCTTCATACTCTGCATCGGGAATCAGGCCCACAGGGAACGAACCCTCGCTATAAAGTTCGCTCACCTTGCCCCCGCGCAGCAGCAGCGGCGACGGGTGCCCGGCCTTGATGTACTCCAGCACCCCGTCGCTGCCAACAAGACCGGCGAACATGGTCACATAGCGGCCCACCTGGGCATGGTGGCAGAGAAAGCGGTTGAAGTGGCCGAAGACCTTCACCGGGTCGGCGCCCATGGTGAGGCCCGACAAGGCGCCCTGCAGCATAGTGGTGACCAGCGCTGCTCCTAAGCCTTTGCCGCTCACGTCGGCGATGAAGATCGCGGTGCGGTCCTCGGTGACAGGAACGACATCGAAATAGTCGCCGCCCACTTCGGTGCAGGGAAAGTGCACGCCGGTGACGGCAAGATGAGGAAAATCTTTCAGTCCGTGCGGGATCAGGGCCTGTTGAATGGTGCGCGCGATAGAAAGCTCCTGCTCCAGCCGCTGCCGCTCCCGTTCCCGCTCCACCAGGCGCGCATTGTCGAGAATGCTGGCCGCCTGCACCGCCAGCGCATCAAGAATCTGCCGGTCGATGGCAGAGAAGGCCGCAATGCGCCGCGAGTCGAGGTACAGTACGCCCAGCAGAGCTCCGCGTTCGGGACCCGCACCGGTGTCGCCGGTCGCCCGCGACATGGCATACAGGGGAATGGCGACCACGGCGTGTAGTCCCTGGATGACAACACTCTCGGCGGACTTGAGATCGACGCCGGCCAAGCTCAAGTTCTCGGTAATCACGCTCGATTGGCGGCTGATGGCCTGATTCACCGCGGTTTGGCTGGGAT
The DNA here is from genome assembly GCA_030037635.1 of Acidobacteriaceae bacterium. Taxonomy (GTDB): domain Bacteria; phylum Acidobacteriota; class Terriglobia; order Terriglobales; family Acidobacteriaceae; genus Telmatobacter. The sequence goes on along the minus strand of JASHQH010000201.1, from coordinate 12,845 downwards.
TGAGCGATTCCGGAGGCAGATTGTCTCCCTTGTTGCCCCGCGCCAGGCGCACATGCAGCGCGCCGGATGCGTCCGGTTCCATCAGCAGGCCGCGGTCGGCATGGGTGATCGAGATGGCGTGATCGAGCATCGTTCCCAGCACGGACTCGAGGGGAAGCTGGGAGTGCAGCAGCGAAGTTGCTTCGAGCAAAAGGTTCAGCTTGCTCAATCCGCCCGAAGATGACGCCATGGCGAGATCGGAAAAACTGCCGATGCGCGTCAAAAGGTTGGCCACCGAGGCTTCGGGTGTTGAAGCCGGCGAAGCCGCCGCCCGGAAGACGATTTCGTAGCTGCCCTCGATGCCGAATTGGATGGCATCGCCGTCGTGCAGCCACTGCTGCTGCACCTTGCCCCCGTTGACATACAGGCCGCTGCGGTTGCCGCGGTCTTCCAGCCGGTAGCCACCGTTGTCGCCGACGATGGCGGCGCAATGGCGCGAAATGCGCCCATCGCTGAGCTGCAGATTGTTTTCGCCTTCGCCGCCGCGGCCAATATAGAACGGAGTGTGCGTGACCGTAACGAACTGACGGGTCTTGTCGGGCGCGATGACTTCCAGAATGGTTTCTGACTGTGGGGAATCTGCGGCGGCCATGGCTTTTGATGTGGGCAAATTGTAACATCCTGGATTCGAAGGACGTAACCGCATGTTCATGGCCGGCCGGCGGCGACGTCTCTTTCGTCACCAGGATCGAACCCTTCCGGCGACACGTCGGTACCGCGAGGGCGCGTTCGGCGCGGCTTGCGCTGATTGCCCGCCAGGACGCCCGAACCTCTCGTTCTGCGCGCATAGTCGAAATCCCCTTTTGAAAAGGCGTCCAGATTCGGCACGACGGGCGCGGCCGCGCAGAGTGTTTTTCGTTCAGGCCCCCTGCCGCGCGTGCAAGCTGGAATCACCGATACAGTGCATCCTCCGGCCACAGGCCTTTCGAGGCCGGTCATCGATGTCACGAATCGGCAGCAGACGAGAATGCTGCCGCGCACGTGCGACCCACTCCGGCCGTATTGCTGAGCGGTAGCGACGCTCTGCCGATGCCGCGCACGGAGTCCCAAATGATCCGCAATTTTTTCCTCTCCCGCCTCATAGAGAAAGTGGAAATCGGCAACCATCCGACCGTGATTCATGCATCTCGACACCGCGCGCGCCGATGGTGCGCAGCTGGCGCGATGGCGCTGGTACTGGCAGTCGCGGCGGGCAAAGCGCAAAGCGTTTTTCCCGCGAACGCAGTCGGCACGGCGGCCGCGCAGCAGGCTGTCACGGTCAGCGCGCAGGCCGCGGGGACGGTAGCTCACGTATCGGTCGTCACTCTGGGCCAGCCAGGACTGGATTTCGCCCTTCCCACGATTCCGGCATCCAGTTGCGCCGGCGTCACGCTTACGGTGGGCGGCGCGACGCCCAGCTGCAGTCAGTCGGTCGCGTTTACTCCCATCGCACCCGGGTTGCGTCTGGGCGCGGTCGAGCTTTTCGACGCCGGCGGAGATCTGCTGGGCGAAGCCCTCATCTCCGGGATCGGCACGGGCGGGCTGGCAGTCCTGGTTCCGGGCAACGTTCTTCCCGTGGCCGGCAACGGAAACTATCTGGATCCGGTCGAGGATAACGTGCCCGCATTGAACGCGGAGCTCGATTCACCCACCGCCGTGGCGATGGATGGCGCAGGCAATTTGTTTATCGCCGACAGCGAGCACAACCGCATTCGCATGGTGAGCGCCGCAACGGGCGAGATTGCGACCGTAGCCGGAACCGGCGCGGCAAATTATACCGGGGACAACAATCCGGCCACGTCTGCCACGCTGAATACGCCTTCGGGCATCGCGCTCGATGGCGCCGGCAACCTGTACATTGCCGATACCGGCAACAATGCCATCCGCAGAGTGGATGCTGTCACCCACATCATCACCACCGTCGCCGGAAATGGCTCGGGGCTCCCCGGTTACAGCGGGGATGGGTCGCTGGCAACCTCGGCAACCGTTGTGCTCAACGGACCGCAAGGTATCGCCGTCGATGCGGCCGGCAATCTTTACATCGCCGACACCAGCAACCAGTGCATTCGCCAGGTTGCCGCTGCCACGCACGAGATCGCCACCGTGGCGGGAGACTTCGACGGTCCCTTCGGTCCCGGCATGGGCGGCTATGACGGCGACGGCATTGCGGCCACCAGTGCGACGCTGAATCATCCCTACGCCGTGGCCCTCGACGCGTCCGGCGACCTGCTGATCGCCGATACGGCCAACAATCGCATCCGCATTGTGAACGCAACGACGCAGGTCATTGCCACCGTGGCCGGCGATGGCGCTGCAGGTTTTGGCGGAGATAACGGGCCGGCCAACGCGGCGCAGTTGAATGCGCCCACGGGGATTGCCCTTGATCCGGCAGGAAACCTCTATGTCGCTGACACGCAGAATTACCGCATTCGCAAAGTCAGCTCATCCACTCTCTACGTCACCACTCTGGCCGTAAGCGGAGCGGAGTATCTGCTGGGCGCTGACAACATCGCCAACACCGTGGTCATCAAGGGGCCGCAGGGCCTTCTGGTCGACGCCGACGGCAACGTGTTTTTCGCCAACACGCTGGCCATGCAGGTGTGGGAGATCGAAAGCAATCTCGCGGCGCTCGATTTCACCGCCACGCCGGTGCGCCAGGGCGCTCTTTCCGCGTCGCAGTTTCAGGCAGTCGAGAACGACGGCAACGATGCGGCCAATCCTCTGGCATTCAGCGCGATCACCGCTTCGGCCAATGCCCAGGTCGATGCCTCGATCGCCCAGGGAGCATGCCTGACCTCGCAGCCGCTCGCGGTCGATAGCGACTGCGCCATTGGCGTCATCTTTTCCCCTGCTCTCAATCCAGTCGTCACCACAAATACCACCGAGGCCGGAACCGTCTCAGCCGCTTACACAAGCATGCAGGGCGTGAACGGCCCCAACTCGCCCCTTGCCATTGTGGCCGTCGGCGTCGCCGAGCCGCTCACCGCCACCACGACCAGCGTGGCCGCGGCCCCCGATCCGTCGCTCTTCGGCCAGACCGTTACGTTGACGGTGCAGGTCACCACCGGGCCTGGGACCGGCAATCTGACCGGGACAGTTGCGATCTTCGACACTTTTGCGGGGAGCAAAGTCACGCTCGCCACCGCCCTGCCTCTCAACGCCGGAGCAGCCACCTTCGCCACTGCGACGCTCGCCGTGGGCGTTCATTCCATCACTGCGTCGTATAGCGGCGACTCCGCGCATAACCCGAGCAATTCCACTGATAACGGCGTCTCGCCCTGGAGCCAGGTGGTCGAGGAGCAGACGGCTGTCGCCTTGACTTCGAGCCTGAATCCATCGCTTCGTGGTCAGAGCGTCACATTCACAGCCACTGTGACCACGCCGGACGGCGGTGGCCAGATGCCCGACGGTATCGTGTCCTTCCTGGATGGAAACACGGCGTTGAGCACGGTGCAGCTGAACGGCGGCGTTGCCACTTACACCACCGCAGCTCTCGCCAACGGCTTGCATGCCATCACCGCGGTCTATAGCGGCGATATCAACCGCGAGATTCTGGGGGAAACCTCGGCGGTGCTGAACCAGGATGTGCAGGTGACCGCGGCCATGATCGTCACCACGTCGGGGAGCCCGTCGTATTACGGAAACCCCGTCACGTTCACCGCAACCATCACCTCCAGCGCGACCGCTGCGGCCGGCGGGCCGGTGAGTTTCTTCGACGGCAACGTCAAAATCGGATCGGCGATCTTAAGCGGCGCCACTCCCGACATCGCGCTGCTCACCATCTCTACACCGCCGCTCGCCCTGGGTACGCACTCCATTACTGCCACATACGCCGGCGACAACGACAATGCGGCTGCGGCTTCGCCGGCAATCAGCGAGGTCGTGGTTCAAACCACAACCGCAGAGACGGAAACCGCAACGCCCAACCCCGGAATCGCCGGTACTCCCGAGGCCATGACAGCAACGGTAAAGATCACCAATGGCGTGGGCGCTCCGACGGGACTGGTAACCTTTGCCTCGGGAACAACGGTGCTGGGCGCGGCCAACCTGAGCGCTTCTGGAATTGCAGCCATCAACCCGGTGCTCGCGCCCGGGACCTATTCCCTCGTGGCCACATATGCCGGCGACACGGACGACGCCGGCAGTCAATCGGCGCCGCTGCCGCTCATCGTCGACCAGGCGCAGACCACCACGGTCCTCACCGCGTCGCCAAATCCGGCCTCGATGCTGGCGCCCGTAACCTTTACCGCGACGGTCACCGGCAATGGCGCCACACCCACCGGCACTGTGGAGTTCTTTTCGAGCGGGGTGCTTCTTGGCGCCGGCACGCTCAACACGAGCGGAGTGGCCACACTTACCTCTTCGGCTTTCACGGTGGGGACTTATTCCATCACCGCAACCTACGAAGGTGACACCAACAATGCGGGCAGCACATCGGCAGCAGTCAGTTTGACCGTTGGCAAGATTCCCACCACCACCGACCTGGGAAGTTCAACAACCAGCGGAGCCAACCCGCAGGTGACACTGGTGGCAACGGTCGTGGCCAGCGTGGGACCTGTTCCCACGGGTACGGTCACCTTCTCCAATGCCTTGACGACCCTGGGAACGGCAACACTGGACGCAACCGGTGTGGCCTCGCTTGATTTGAACCTTCCCGCGGGCACCTACGTCATCCAGGCCGCCTACAGCGGCGACGCCGTTCACCTGGCCTCCACTTCGGCGCCGATCACGGTGACTGCCAACCCGGTGGCCTTCAGTCTCTCGGTGACACCTGCAACCATTAGCGTCAAGTCGTCACAGTACGCGGAATTGGGCATCATCCTCACCTCGGCTGACGGCTTTACCGACACCATCGGGCTGGGTTGCGCTTCAGTGCCGGCAGGCGTGAACTGCCACTTTTCCAGCCCGTCGATCACCCTACCGGCCAACGGCACCGCGACCGCACAGTTGACCATCGACACCAACTCGCCGCTCACGGGAGGAACCGAGGCGATGAACCGGCACGGGGGCGGGCGCATGACCCTGGCCGGACTGCTGCTGCCGCTTGGGGCGCTCTTCGGGTGGTACCTGTGGCGCAGACGCAAGCGCACCGCGGCGGTTCTTACGCTGGTATCCTTTTTGGCACTCTCGGCGGTCACGTTGATCATGTCAGGCTGCAACGGCATCAGCACCAGCAGCGCTCCTGCGGGCACTTTCACCATCCAGGTCGTCGGCACGGGCGCAAACACCGGGGTGGTGGAGTACCAGAACGTGACCTTGACGATTACGCAATAGCCTGTACGTTTTCGGGGCGGCGGGGAGAGACATGAAGACTTTCGATCGGGTCAAGCAATGGAGCAACCGTCGCGCGGCTGTGCCGCATGCAGCCGGTGCGTGGCTTGCCGGCGCGATTGTGGTTCTGGCCATGGCGGGTCCCGCGCGCGCGCAAGTTGGTCCGTCGGGAGATCGAGGCGGCTTGTCGCTTTCGGCAGGCGCCACGGCCTCGGGCCAATACGTGCAGTACGGCGAGCGGAAAATGCTTGGGATCGCCGGCTTTGTCGATGCCGACACGCGGCGGCGCCTGGGCATCGAAGCGGAGGGCCGTTGGGAAGAGTACTACCAATCTGCCAACGTTCACCTGGAAACGTACTCCATCGGGGCCCGTTATCACTTCACGTGGCGCCACTTTCAGCCTTACGCCAAAGGGCTCATTGGATTTGGCGACTTCAATTTTCCCTACAACCTCGCTACAGGCCGGTACCTGGTTACCACAGGCGGGGCTGGGCTGGATCTTCGCGTCGGCCGCAGCATTCAAATTCGCGCAGCCGACGTGGAGTACCAGTACTGGCCGCAATTTACCTTCGGAGCCATGACCACATTAAGCGCCAGCGTTGGTCTGCGCGTGCACATCTTTGGCGCAGCTCCGCGCTATTGATGCGAGCTTTCACGCTCTTTTATAGATGGATCAAACCGCGTTGCAGCGCCGTGACCACGGCCTGCGTGCGGTCGCTCACGTTCAGGCGCATCAAAATTACGCTGACGTGACACTTTACGGTGGACTCGGTGATCCCCAGGTCGGATGCAATCTCCTTGTTGCTTTTTCCCCTCACGATCAGATCGAGCACTTCGCGCTCGCGTGTGCTCAGGTCCGAGTTGGGAATGCGGGAGTTCAGGGCCTGCGTTACCGGTTGGGGCAGGAATCGGCCGCCCGCATGCACACGCCGCAGCGCGTTCACCAGTGCATCGTGCGGCATGCCTTTGATGATGTAGCTGCGCGCACCCGCCTGCAGGGCCTGGTGAATATCCTCGTCGCCTTCATAGGTGGTCAGCACCACGAACTTGGCGTTGCGATGGCGAGCCATCACGGTGCGAATCGCCTCCACGCCACTCATCCCCGGAAGGCGCAGATCCATCAGGGTGATATCGGGAAGGTGTTTTTCAAAAAGCTCGACTGCTTCTTCGCCGCTGCCGGCCTGCGCCACCACGGTCATGTCGGGGGTAGCCTCGATAATGGCCGCAATGCCCACGCGCATGATGGGATGGTCGTCGACAATCAGAACCTTGATCTTCGCCGTTTCCTTCATCTCCGCCTGTTCGTCCATCCACTGCCTCCAGCTTGCTCTTCTTTCAATCTCGATGTAAAGGCAGCGTCACGGTCCGCCGGGCGCATCGAAGGCCGTAATCACCGGGAGCACATTTCCGTCGAAGTCGAAGAAGCTACGGCCGCGCAGGCCGCCTTCCGCGGCCGGCTCCCACCAGAAAACGCCCTGCCCCAGCCCGTTGGGAATCGCGCGCACGGCCGCATCCACTGCGCGCAAAAACTGGAGCTGGCCCTCGGGGCTCTCGGGAAATTCCGCGCTCTTTCCCTTCGATGTTCCGGGTGTCCAGTTGTACGCAGTCTCAACGACAATGATGGGACGGCGATAGCGCAGAGCAAGATCGTGCAGATTGCCGCGCAGCGCCGTCATGCTCCCATGCCAGAACGGGTAGTAGGAAAGCCCGATGACATCGAAGCCGACGTGATGCGCAATAAGGTTGTCGAAGAACCAGACGGCCGCATCGTAGTCGCCGCTGCGCTCAATGTGGATCATGATGCGCGGCCTGGGCGCAGCGCCGCTGCCCGCATCCACGCCGCGAATGCCGGCCTTGAGCAGGTCGGCGAAGTTGTCCCAGTTGTCAGGCAGCTTGCCATCGGGCCAAAGCATGCCATTGGTGACTTCGTTCCCCACCTGCACCATGTCGGGCATCACGCCCTGCTGCGCGAAGGCTGCGATGGTATCGCGCGTGTAGGCAAAGACCTGCTTCACAAGCTGCTTGTGTTTCAACCCGCTCCACGCCGCCGGTGTGAGTTGCTTTCCGGGGTCGGCCCAACTGTCGGAGTAGTGAAAATCGAGCAGCAGGTGAAAACCCAGCGCCTTGGCGCGCCTGGCCAGCGCCAGCGTGTAATTCAGGTCGTTGGGCAGCCTGTCCGGTGCGGCCGCGGGATCATGGAAGATCCTCAACCGCACCCAGTTGTAATGATGTTCGCGCAGCATGGCCAACACGTCCTTGGGCTGGCCGTTCTCCTTGAAGATGACGCCATCGTGCTCGCACTTGGCCAGGAACGAAACGTCAGCGCCGATGGCATACGTTTGACAGTGACAAGACATGAGCGCGGGGATTAGAAAAAACACGGCGGCAGTCAGAGGCCGGCGCAGCGCGGCCTGAAGTGAATGGCGCGCCCTCAACAGTTCCTGATTACGCATCGTGTGAACAGACTTCGGCTGGCTCCCGCATCGTCCTCACTCTTCGCCCGCAGTAATCGTGAGCTGGTATTCGGGAACCAGGTGTATGTCCTCCAACTTGTCGATCTGGCTATTGGGAGTAAATTGCGGAGGATCTCTGAGCTCGAGATAAACCGGTGCGTCCTTGCGCAAGGGAAGAATGCTGAGCTCAAAGCTGCTGGGGCCCTGGGCCGCGAGAAATCGTTCCAGGCCGATCATCCACGGCTTGCCGTTGTAGAAGTCATCGTCGAGAAGCCGATGATTAGCCGAAAGCCGCGCCACATCGCCCTCGTATGCCACGCGCAGGAATATTTCGCTGAGTCCGTTCATCGCTCCTGCCGGAACCGTGATCTCCCACTTGGCTGCCTGCGCCATTTCGCCTGGGCCGGGCGCCTGCGCTACGCCTTGTGGCCGCCACGACAGAGGAGGGCCAAGCTTGACGGGAGCAGCCACGCCGCCGGCGCAGATCTGGCGAACCTCAAGCGGGATCTGTTGAGGTGCAGCGTCGGCGGCAAAGCGATCGACTCGTTCATTGGATTGGTTGCGCTTGAGCGGCAAACTTGCCTTGATTGGACCATCGAGCGGCGGCGTAATGGCGAAATCAAAATGAGCGCTCCCGCGCGACTGCAACCAGACGCGCTCCGGCTTCGCGTCCTCATCAACCACAAAATCCTGATCCGTGAAGAGGAGGCGATCGGCGCCGCCGATGCGCACCTTCCATGCAGCTTCGGCTTCGTGCGCAGCCAGCACCACCAGCCGGACGGACTTGCCCTGCGCTGAAACCACGTCGATCGAAGAGTCAACGCCGGGCTTGACTCCGGAAACATAGATGACGCCCGAATCCCTCACAATCTCGCCGTTCGAAGACTTGATCGATCGCACCGTCGCATCATCCAATGCAAACTCGGGCGCAATTCCTGGCAGAGCCTCAAAATAGATCGTCTCAACTCCGGCATCCTCGATATGGGTAAACAACTGTGCGGTGCTGTAGCGCAACGTCACGCCGCCCACTGGCAAATTGAAGGGCCAGATGAAATACGCGTCCGAAGGCAAATCGACCGGATGGCGCGGCACCGCCAGCGTGCCTGCCGGCAGGCGCACCAAAAACTGTGCCCCCTTCCGCGCCGGCATGGCGTAACCGCGAACATAATTATTGAAGAAGATGAAGCCGGCATCGCCATTGGAGCGCACTGCCGCACGCGGAATCAAAAGATCGTCGGAACCCGCGGGCAGCGAGTCCGGTGTGTGCACCATCATCGGGGCCAGTTCGGCGCCAAAGTCGTTCAGAAAATAGTCGAAGACCTTCAGTTTGCGGAACGAAGCCCGTTCCTGGCCGAACTCGCCCAGCGGCGCTTGAAAATCATACGACTTGATCGGCAGATCGTTGGGATAGCCGGTTGCCTGCGACTCCTCGAGCGTCGACAGTTCGCCGTCAGGGTTCTCGCCGCCCTGGAACATATACGTTCCGTAGAGATTGACACCGGAGCCCAGCATCACCGGCGCCATGGCGGCAATGTCGTCGGGCGCAATCACCGGCCGCCGGTGGTAAGTATCTTCGTTGCCGCCGCCGATCTCAGCGGTCAGATAAGGCAGCTGGCCGGCCGCATCCGGTTTGGCTCCGGGGTCGTTCTGCCCGCGATCGGCGTTCACGTTGGCTGCCACGCGGCTCGCAAAACGAAACGCATAAACCTCTCCGGGAGGCAGCTTGGCGGTGGAGCTGTCCCACGGCGCGTCGGGGTAGCCGCCGTAGACGGGAATCACTGCGCCTTTCGGCACTACTGCGTTGTCCCAACCCGTGACCAGGTACAGCGGCACGTCCAAGCCGCTGGCAAGGGCGATTTTCTTCAGCTCCAGAATGTGTTCTTCACCCGCGCCCGGCCCGCGCTGGCTATATTCGTTCTCCAGCTGGATGCCAATCACCGGGCCGCCATCCTTCCACAGCAGCCCCTTCAGTTGCATCCCGATCTGCGCGTACCATGCGCTTACGCTGGCCAGATAGACAGGATCGTTCACGCGCGTCGGACCCTGTTTTACCACCCAATCCGGAAAGCCTCCGTTGCGCACTTCGGCATGGTCCCACGGTCCGATTCGCACCACCAGGTACATCCCATGCTTGGCGCAGAGCTCGGCAAAGGCGCGCAAATCGCGCTGCCCGTTCCAGTCGAATTGCCCCTCGATCTCCTCATGATGAATCCAGATCACGTAGGTGGAAACAATGCCCACCCCGGCCGCCTTCATCTTGAGGATCTCGTTTTCCCATTGGTTTTGCGGATAGCGCGAGAAGTGAAATTCTCCGGCGACAGGAAGCCACGGTTTCCCGTTGAGCGTCAGATAACGGCTGTTCATTCCCAGCGTGAGTCCCGATGGGGTGGTTGCCGAGCCTTCCTGAAAACTCGCCGGTCCAGGCGCAATCCAAGCCTGGCTCGCGTCGATGCGAATCGGCGTGCCGGCCCTCTGCGCGCGGGCAACCGCAGGCATCACGGTTGCGGCCAGCAAGACGACAGCAGCTCCGCATAGCAGCTCTCCTAAGACAAGTTGCTTCGTCGAGGAAATCCGTGCGGCCGCCGGGATCAATCGTACGCAGAAAGACATTGCGAGAGGCTCCGTGCCTGCCATCCTCTATTCAAGCGTGGCTCTGCCATCGCCTACGGGAAAGACCACTGTATTCCCTGCGCACTTTCTTTCAATCCGCCGAAAGTCTGATCCGGGCCGGTTTTTCTCCTCGCCATTTCGTTTCGCCGCCGCACGCTTCGCGGTATACTGAGCGCCGCAATGCGAAGACCAACCGTGTTTGCCGGATGGCTTGTGATTGCGGCCTCAATAGCCTCAATCCCGGCCGTCCTTTCTGCAGCCGCCGCGCAATCCAGCCCACTTGACGGTTATACACGCCATGTCTGGCAGGCCTCCGACGGGCTGCCGGAGCAAACCGTGCAGGCCTTCGCGCAAACGCCGGATGGCTATCTCTGGATCGGCACCACAGGCGGGCTGGTGCGCTTTGACGGCGTCCACTTCCTCGTTTTCGATCGGCAAAACACACCCGCGCTTCGCGAGAACAGCGTCTTCTGCCTCATGGTTTCTCACGATGGCGCGCTTTGGATTGGCACCGAGGGTGGCGGATTGGCCCGTTACGCGCACGGCCAGTTCCGTTCCTGGACGACGCACGACGGCCTGAGCAACGACTTCGTGCGCACCTTGGCTGAAGACGCTCACGGAAACCTCTGGGCCGGCACTGACAATGGCCTCCTGCGGCTGGAGGGCAGCCGCTTCGTTCGCGTCGATGGTGTCTCAGGCATTCCTGCGCTGGCCGTGCACGCCATCTACCGCGATCGTTCGGGAAGCCTGTGGGTTGGTGGATCGAAGCTTCTGAGACTGCAGGACAAAACCGCTACCGAGTTCACCATGCGCGGTGAGGCCAGCCAGAATCGCGTCAAGTCCATCATCCAGACCCGCGATGGGGCCATATGGGTGGGAACGGTATCGGGACTGAACCGCATGGGCCCGGGAGAAAAAGTCTTCGACCGCGTGAGCGGCATCAGCGGGACCGTGCGCGTGCTGCGACAGACTGCCGACGGTGTGCTTTGGATCGGCACCATCGGGCAGGGAGCCTACGAATATCGTGACGGCCGGCTCACGCAAATCACCGCTCCCGCATCGCTGCCCAGCAACACGGTGCTCAACTTCTTTGAAGACGATGAGGGAAATCTCTGGATCGGCACTCAGGCAGGAATGTTGCGCCTGACCCTGGCTGAAGCCAGCATTGTTCCCCTTCCCAAGGCCAACGATTCTGACTTCGGCACCATTTACCAGGATCGCGATGACAGTTTCTGGATAGGTTCCACGCTCTTGTTCCGGATGAACAATGGCGCGGTGAGTCCGCAAGTTCTTCCCGGCATGGGCGGCGTTCACGTGCGCAACATCTACCGCGACCGTTCCGGCGCACTATGGGCGGGAACCGATGGAGACGGCGTCTATCGCATCGCCGGCGGCCGCACCACGCATTTGACTACGCGCGACGGCCTCTCCAACAACTTCGTGCGTGCCATGACGCAGGACCGCGACGGCAGCATGTGGATCGCCGCCGATGAGGGCTTGAATCACATCCTGTGGCAGGACTCGCGGCCGCGCGTTGTCTCTTACCAGATGCGCGACGGGTTGGCTTACTTCAGCACCCGCGCGCTGCTCGAGGATCATAACGGCGATCTCTGGGTAGCTACCGATCGCGGAGTAAGCCACCTGCGCAGTGGTGCGTTCCTTAGCGATTCCGCCACGACCGCGCTTGCGCAGATGAAGGTTTGGGCCATTCACGAGGACTCAGATGGCGGTCTCTGGTTCGGCACCCGCAACAACGGCCTGTTCCGCTATCGCAACGGCAAGCTTGCGCACTTCACCACCGCCGACGGCCTGCCCGGCAACGCGATTTACCAGATCCTCGAGGATTCCGCAGGCCATCTCTGGATCAGCGGCCCCAATGGCGTCTCGCTCGTGAATCGCCATGAGCTCGACGCTCAGGCCGACTCCCTATCGCGCCATCTGGCCCTCACCTTTTACTCCACGGCCGACATGGCGGCCAACACCGAGATCTATGGCGGGACGCAATCCTCCGGCGTGATTACCGCATCAGGCGACGTCTGGTTCCCGAGCAATCTCGGTCCCATCCATATTCTTCCTCTCGGGCTGCCGCCCTTGCCGCCGCCGCCTTTGTTCATCCAGCAGGTCCTCGCCGATGGCCGGCCAATCCCGATCGACAGGCCGGTTGTTCTGCGTCCCGGCAACGGCCGCCTGGAATTCGATTTCACTCCCATCAGGCTCCGCTCGCAGGACGGTCTGCGCTTCCGTTACATGCTGGAGCCCTTCGATAACGACTGGAGCGCACCCACCTCGGCCCGAAGTGCCGACTACACCAACCTGCCGGCGGGCAGCTACCGCTTTCGCGTGCAGACCTTCGAGGCCAGCAATCCCGATGCCGTCAGCGAAGCCTCCATCGCTCTCGTGCAGCGTCCTTTCTTCTACCGCACCTGGTGGTTCATCGCCGCCTGCGTCGGACTCATTGCGCTCATCATTTATGGCGTCTACCAATACCGCGTG
>JASHQH010000200.1 GCA_030037635.1 Acidobacteriaceae bacterium | reverse complement strand
TCAACCCACCCTAGGCGCAAAGGCAAAAAGCGCGCCTAGAATGGGGCAACGCGGGGTGGCCAGTGGGGAACAGAAGGATTCTTCCCCGCCCTAGCGGAGCCAGGGCGGGGCACCCGGCGAGGGTTGGGCTTGTGCTGTCCCACCCTTTCGCCCAAAGGCCGGCGAAAGGATGGGGCACGGCGCGTCGCTGTTCGTTGTTCCCTCGGCCCCTGTTTTCTGTTCCCTGTTGCCTAATCCCGGTTCCCTGTCTTTTTCCGGATCTCGATGTTGAGGCGCTTGATTTTCTGGTTGAGGGTGGAAAGCGGGATGCGGAACTGCTCGGCGGCGTCGGTCTGGTTCCAGTTGCAGCGCTCGAGCTTCTCGATGATGATGCGCCGCTCAATGACTTCGAGGATGTCGAAGAGCGAGGAGTTGGGATTGTGCTCGAGCAGCGCGTCCTGGAAGCTGCGGCCGGTGATGTGGCCGGGAAGCAGGTCGGCGCTGATGACGGGTCCCGAGGAGAGCACCACGCCGCGCTCGATGGCGTTTTCGAGCTCGCGCACGTTGCCGGGCCAATCGTAATCAATAAGAGCGCGCATGGCGTCAGAGGAGAGCTTGCGTGGAGAAAAGTTGTTCTCGCCGGCGTAGAGATCGAGGAAATGCTGGACGAGCAGGGGAATGTCTTCGCGGCGGGCGCGCAGCGGGGGCAGATCGACGGTGATGACGTTGAGGCGGTAGAAGAGATCTTCGCGGAAGTGGCCGTCGCGCACCGCCTGGCGCAGGTCGACATTGGTGGCGGCAAGGATGCGCACGTCGACCTGAATCTCCTGGATGCCGCCCAGATGCATGAAGCGCTTGTCCTGCAGCACGCGCAGAATCTTGGCCTGCGTGTCCAGGCCCATGGTGGCAATCTCGTCAAGAAAGAGCGTGCCTCCGTTGGCAACTTCAAAAAGGCCTTTCTTTGAGGCGACGGCGGAGGTGAAGGCTCCTTTGACGTGGCCGAAGAGGTGAGATTCGAGCAGCTCCGACGGCATGGCGCCGGTATTCACCGGGACGAAGGGCTTGTCGCGGCGCGGCGAGTTGGCGTGGATGGCCTTGGCGATGATCTCCTTGCCGGTGCCGCTTTCGCCCTGGATGAGAACCGTGGAGCGGCTTTGCGCGACCTGGGCGACGAGGTCGAGAATCTTGAGCATCGACTCGCTTTTGCCCACGATGTTGGCGAAGTTGTAGCGCTGCTTGAGGGTGCGCTTGAGCTGCAGATTTTCTTCTTCGGCGCGGCGGCGGGCAACGGCCGAGCGAATGTCGGCCAGAAGCTTTTCGTTGTCCCACGGTTTCTGGATGAAATTCTCGGCGCCGGAACGGATGGACTCGACGACATTTTCCACGGTGCCGTAGGCCGTGATCATGATGACGGGCACGTCGGGTTGGCGCTCTTTGAACTGCGGCAGCAGCTCCAGCCCGCTCTGGCCGGGAAGAGCCAGGTCGAGGAGCACCAGATCGAAGCTTGACTGGTCGAGCAGGCGCAGGCCTTCTTCGCCGTCGCCCGCGGTTTTGACGGAATAGTTTTCGAGCGAAAGCAGCACCTCGAGCGATTCGCGAATGCCGGCCTCGTCGTCAACCACGAGGATGGAGGCGGCCTGCGAGCTCCCGTTGCCAACGGATGCTGAGACAGGGGCGTTCATGGGCAGTTCATCTTCAGCCGTGGGCTCAGGCATGGACGGAATTCCTCAGAAAGGGAAACTCGAGACGAAACGTGGTGCCGGCGCCGACCGCGCTTTCAACGTGAATCTTGCCGGCGTGCTCCTGCATGATCCCATAGCTCACCGACAGGCCAAGGCCGGTGCCGCGCTTCTCGCCGGGCAGGTTCTTGGTGGTGAAGAAGGGATCGTAGATGCGTTTGAGATGCTCGGGCGGAATGCCGGAGCCGGAGTCGGAGACGAGAGCCTCGACGTGGCCGTTAACGAGCGTGGCCACGCGCAGGCGCCCGCCGCCCGGCATCGCCTCTTTGGCGTTGAGCAGCAGGTTGAGGAAGACCTGCTGCAACTTGCCGGGATTGCCGTGGATGGAGGGGAGCTCCTCAGCCAGGTCGAGATCGACAAGAATCTGCGCGGTCTTGAACTGATGCTCAAGCAGCGAAAGCGTGTCGCGAATGACCTGGTTGAGGTTGGTGGCGCGGAATTCGGTGCTGGAGGTGCGGGAAAAATTCAGCAGGCCGTTGGCGATCTCAGCGGCGCGGAAGCTCTGTTGCGTGATCTTGTCGAGCACGGGGCCCAAGCGGGCATCGCCGCGGAGCTGCTTGGCCAGCATCTGCGCGTAAGACGAAATGACCGCGAGCGGGGTGTTGATTTCGTGAGCCACTCCGGCGGCCAGCAGGCCGATGGAGCTGAGCTTGTCGGCCTGAGCGAGCTGGGATTCAAGCGAGACGCGTTCGGTAATGTCGTCGACCAGGACGATGCGGCCCACGGGGACAAAGTCGCGCGAAAGCAGGGGCGCGATGGCGATATTGGCGGTGCGCAGCTCGCCGGCGCGGGTGGTCAGCGGGAACTTGTAAAGGTGGTGCACACCCTGGTCGCTGCGAAAGCCTTCCAATGCCTCGATGAACTCCAGAGGAAAGACGGTGCCAAGTTCCTGGCCGATGGCTTCGGCGCGGCTGAGGGCATACATGGCCTCCATCTGCGCATTCCAGCTCTCGATGCGGTCGTCAAGGTCGATGGCGAAGATGCCCACGTTGATGGATTCGACGATGTTCTCGTTGAACTCCTTGAGGCGCTCGAACTCGACGATTTTTTCCTCCAGGCGCGAGTAGAGGCGGGCGTTCTGAAGGGCGATGCCGATGTAGCTGGCGAGGGATTCGAGCAGTTCGACATCCTCGCTGGAGAGAAAGTCGCCGCCCAGCGTGCGGCCCAGTCCGATGACCGCAATGGTGCGGCCCGGGGCGCCGTTCTGCGGCTGGGCTGCAGCACGGGCCGGCTTGCCGTCGGGCGATGGAGATTCGGCCACGCGGCAGGGGAGATAGTAGTTCAGGTCAAGCAGAGCCGCGGTGCGCTGTTCGCTGGCGGGCAGGTGGAGCACGGCCTGGGCATTTTCGAAGAAGATGTGGCGGTGATGCCTGGCGTGGTCGAAATTGAGGAAGCCGAGGGCCAGATGGCCACTTGCGGCGCTTACTTCATCGGGTAATCCGTGCGCGGCGGCCAGGTGCAGGCGGCCGGAATCATCGGACATGAAGATGGCCACGCGGGCCACCAGCAGCGTGCGCGGCAACTGCTCGACGATGGAGCTGAGGAGAGCCTGAACATCGGTCTCGGAGCTGAGGCCGCGGCCAAATTCCACCAGGGCCTTGCGGTAGTCGTATCTGTGCCGGTCGAAGGCGCGATCGACCCAGCCCTGAATGCGGCGCTTGAGGGGATCGAACACCAGGGCGGTAATCACAATGGCCAGCACCAGGCTGGACTCGCGCACCGCCTGCGGCATGGCATTGTGCACCCAGACGGAGATCAGGGCGATGGTTCCCACATAGCCGCCCACGATCAAACCCGTTGCCAGCATGTAGGCCACGCCGCGCTTGAAAATCAAGTCGGTGTCCATCAACCGGTAGCGCACGATGGCCCAGCTGAAGGTGAGAGGCAGGAAGACCAGAAAGAGCCCGGCAATGTCTTCAACCAGGCTTACGCGCAGGTCGAGCAGATAAAGAACTGCGTAGATGGTGAATGGCACTACGGCAAGCAGAGTTCCGCGCGTGACCCACTTCAACTGCTGGCGCAACAGCGGCGTCCCGGCCCGGCTGTAGCTGCGCAGGAAGAGCAGCGCGGCCAGCATGTAAAAAACGGCGTCGTAGGCGGTGGCGATCTGGTTGAGCCGGTCGAGGAGCAGCATGGTGGCTTCGCGCGTGGCAATCGACCAGAGCCACAAAGCCAGCAGCCCGGCGCCCGGCGCGTAAACCACGGCCACAAGCCAGCGGCGGCGGCCGGCCTTGAATCGCTCCTCAGGAAAGCTGAGCGCGAAATGCAGGAAGAGCGCAGGTTGCAGGGCCTCGGCAACCACATTCGTCCAGAAAACCGTCCAGTCGAGGAAGTCGAGCTGGCCGGTGTACTTAAGGGAGTACAGCGCGAACGAGACCAGGCAGAAAAGATAAAAATGCGTGCCCCGGGGCGCTCCCCAGCGGCGAAACAGGACATAGAAACCGATGATGAGATAAATGAGGCCGATGACGCGCAAGCCGAGTTGCAGGCTGCGGTCAGTAGGCACCGGGTTGACCGGAACCGGATTGTCGAGCGGGATGCCGTCGCGAGTGATGGCGTAATAAACCTGGCCGTAGGAGCCGGTGGTCCACAGTGCGCGTTCCACATCGGCTACCCGCGTTACCGGCTTCATCGGCGCAGTGGCTGATTCGGCAACGCCCGTCAGCAGATCGCCTGTCTGGATCCCGGCGCGCTCGCCGGGCAAATCGGGCAGCACCCGATCCGCGACCAGGCCTCCCTTGGCTTCATGCCACCAGACGCCGTCAAACGGCTCCTGTGTCTGCCGCTCCTGGAGAAGATTGAAGACAGCGAGCACGAACAGCGCCGCCGTGGCCAGAGCCAGCAGCGTAGCCTGCACGCGGTTAAGGAGACTGGTTTCCATAGCGAGGGAGAGACTCTACGCCGTTTTCTTGCCTGCACGTCGGTTGCCACGCGGAGAAGCGGTAAGGGGGATGCACAATCCTTGCGGCAATCACCTGAGAATACGCGTGATATGGACCTCCGGTTCCTCAAGAATGTCAACCGGAAGTGAAGTAAATCACTGAATTAGATGCAAAAAGCAGGATGGCCATTCCCGAGTTGTGGAGGATTATATGAAAAATGGAAGGCCCGCGCAAATGCTCGTGGGCCATGGAATTGGTTTCCGCAGGGCTTGGTCCGAAGAGGATGATTTTGAAGGGCTTGCGTGGAGCCGGCTGTTTGGCAAACGTCGACCGCGAGAGACCATCTCGCTTGAAGGTCAGTGACGGGCCTTGCTGGGCTGACCGTACGTGGCTTTCGGCCCGTGCTTGCGGAGATAGTGGTGTTCCAGGACGTGGGAGGGGATCCCGGATTCGGAGGCGCCAAGCAGGACGCTATGGTAGGCGAGGCGTGCGATGTATTCGAGCACATCGGCATGCTCGACGGCCTCGTCGGGAGAACGGCCCCAGGCAAACGGAGCGTGGCCGGCCACCAGGACGCCAGGAACTGCCCCGGGATCGAGATTCTCAGACCAGAATCGGCGCACGATGACGGCGCCGGTGTTTCGGACGTAGCCTGAAGCCACTTCCTCGGCGGTAAGCGGCTCGGTGACAGGAACCGCGCCATGGAAGTAGTCGGCGTGCGTGGTGCCAAGGCAGGGGATGGGCCGGCCGGCTTGCGCCCAGGCAGTGGCAAACTCTGAGTGGGTGTGAACGATGCCGCCGATCTGGGGAAATTCACGATAGAGAAGTGTGTGAGTGTCGAGATCGCTGGATGGCCTGAGCGATCCCTCCACGATGTTGCCTTCGAGATCGGTGACGACCATGTCGGCCGCGGTCAGGCTGGCGTAATCCACTCCGCTGGGCTTGATGACAACGAGTGGACGAGCGCCCTCGCGATCGATGCCGCTGGCGTTGCCAAATGTATGCGGCGCAAGACCGCGGCGGGCAATCTCCTGGTTGGCGCGGAGGACCTGTTCGCGAAGCGAAGAGAGAAGCATGGATTTCTTCCTCAGAGTAAACCCTCAGGCAGACTGGTTTCGTTGAATTTCTAAACGGAAGTATGGAGATTACGCAACGCATTGATTCCTTAGCATCCTCTAATAATTTTGTACTTGACACAACGCTATGATTCTACTAAGATAAGACCATGACAAAGAGAGATCGGAAGCATCAACTTTCAGATTCGACGGT
>JASHQH010000199.1 GCA_030037635.1 Acidobacteriaceae bacterium | reverse complement strand
AGAGATGCATCCTGGAGCCACATTCTCAAGTCGATGCCATCTACCCGGGGCCCGAGTGAGGGCGAGTCCGGTTTGCCGTAGCTTCTGGCTGAACGTGGACTGAATAGATAGCGAAAGAGGGGCTGGAGAATCGTTATTATGCGAAATTCCCGCAGGGCATTTCTCAAATTGGGCGCCGCCGTGGCGGTCGCTTCGGCAACTCGGTTTCGCAAAGCAGAAGCCGTCGTTGCCGGCTCCGGCGCCGCTCCGCTGGAACAGTTCGATTACAACGAGATTGAACTTCTCGATGGCCCCATGCGCCAACAGTTCGAAGCCAACCACGCCCTTTTTCTGGCGCTGGACGACGACAGGCTTCTCAAGCCCTTCCGGCAGCGAGCCGGCCAACCTGCTCCGGGCGAGGAGATGGGCGGTTGGTACGACAATTCGCCGGAGTTCGATCCGCACGGAACCTTTCACGGCTTCATACCCGGGCATAGTTTTGGGCAGTATCTCTCGGCTCTGGCGCGCGCCTATGCGGCCACCGGATCGCAGCCGACACGCGAAAAGGTGCGGCGCCTGGTCGCTGCCTTTGCACCGACCATTACCACAAAGTTTTACGACGGATATCACCTCCCGGCTTACACCTTCGACAAAACCGCCTGCGGGCTCATCGATGCGCATCAGTTCGCCGGTGATGCAATGGCGCTCAAAGTGCTCGATGCCGCTACCAACGCGGTTCTGCCACATCTGCCTCCCAAGGCCATGTCCCGTGCTGAGCAATACGCCGAGCCACACCCCGACGAGGCCTACTGCTGGGATGAGACCTACACGCTGCCCGAGAATCTTTTCCTTGCCTATCACCGCGGAGCTGGGGATCGTTATCGCGATCTCGGCGTCCGGTTCCTCGAAGACGACACCTACTTCAATCCATTGTCTGAAGGAAAAAACGTTCTTCCGGGCGAGCACGCTTACAGTCACGTCAACGCCCTGAGCAGCGCCATGCAGGCATACCTCACATTGGGAAGCCGGAAGCACCTTCTGGCCGCGCAAAACGGCTTCGCGTTCCTGCGCGACACACAGAGTTTCGCAACCGGCGGCTGGGGACCTGACGAACTCTTCCGCAAACCCGGCAGCGGAGAGATGGTAGAGAGCCTGAGTCGAACCCACTTCAGTTTCGAGACGCCATGCGGTTCCTACGGGCACTTCAAGATCACGCGATATCTGCTTCGGGTCACGCGCGACAGTCGCTACGGCGACAGCATGGAGCAGGTGCTGCTGAACACGATCCTTGGCGCCAGGCCGCTCAAAAACGACGGCTCCGCCTTTTACTACTCCGACTACAATCACATCTTTGCCAACAAGGGTTATTACAAGGACAAGTGGCCCTGTTGCTCCGGAACCTTCCCTCAGATCACGGCTGACTACGGAATCAGCTCATACTTCCGTGATGCGGACGGGATTTACGTGAACCTGTACGTGCCCTCGCGCGCCACCTGGACACGTGGGAGGGCTCGCGTTACGCTCACGCAGCGCACCAAATATCCTTATGAGCCGGTTACAGAAATTGAGTTGGGCACAGACAAGCCAGAGTCATTTACGGTTTACCTCAGAATTCCAGCATGGGCAGGAGCGAAAACGGCCGTGGCCGTGAACGGCGGCCGCGTCGATGCTCCCGTGACTCCTGGACAGTTTGCCGCGATCACCCGCACCTGGAATGGCGGCGATCGCATCGAAATCGAGTTCGACATGCCGATGCGCCTGGAAGCAGTGGACCCGCAGCATCCCAACGTATTGGCTCCCGTTCTCGGCCCGATTGCGCTGTTTGCCCTGGGTCGCCCCCAGTCGCCGCTTCCGAGGTCTGCGCTTTTTAGAGCGGCGCAAGCTGCAAAAGGCTCGGATACCTGGCGGACCGACACCGCCAGCGGTTCTCTGAGCTTCAGGCCGTTTATCGCAATCCAAGACGAGCAGTACAGGCTCTACCACGAGGTCGAAGCATAATCGAGGAGGGCGAGCATAATCGATAGAAGTTGATTGAAGCAACCGGCGCTGGTGACTTGGCCGGGAGGTAAGGAGCTGCAAGCCGTGGCCGAGCCCGGATCGGAAGTGATAGAAGTGATAAAAGACCCGTGTTAAAAGACAAAACGAAAATCACGCGCCGTTCGTTTGTCTCTGCAGCCGCCGGCGCGGCTTTGTTCCCATCCGAATGGGTTGCTTTCGCGCAGGAGGGAGGCATAGCCTCCCGGGGCGTCAAGGCCCAGGCTCGTCCACCAGCCACCGGCCGCCCGTTCAATGCACATTTCGTCAACGTCGCTCACCAGGCCGGCCTGCTCATGCCTACGATTTATGGGGGTATCGAAACAAAGAAGTACATCCTTGAGGCCAACGGCTGCGGATGCGCCTTTATCGACTACGACAATGACGGCTGGATGGACATTTTTCTGCTCTGCGGGACCCGGCTCGAGGGAGCTCCGCCAGATGCCACCAACCGGCTCTACAAAAACAATCGTGATGGCACATTTACCGATGTGACAGAGAAGGCCGGCCTGCACGCGGTCGGCTGGGCCAACGGCGTTTGCGTCGGCGACTACAACAACGATGGATTCGAGGATATTTTCTGTACCTATTACGGCGAAAATCGCCTGTACCGGAACAACGGTGACGGAACATTTACCGATGTGACGCGCGAGGCAGGGCTGCTAAGAGGCGAAACCCGTTGGGGCGCGGGGTGCAGCTTCGTCGACTACAATCGTGACGGCCATCTGGACCTGTTTATCTCCAACTACATCCGTTTCGACCTGGCCAAAGCGCCCGTGCCCGGCGCTGCCTCCACCTGCAACTGGAAAGGGATTCCCGTCAATTGCGGACCGCGAGGCCTTCCCACGGGGCGTCATCTGCTTTACCGGAATAACGGTGATGGCACATTTACCGATGTGACCAAAGAAAGCGGCATTGCCAACGCCACCGAGAGCTACGGCATGACCGTGGTGGCCGCCGACTTCGACGAGGACGGATGGAC
>JASHQH010000198.1 GCA_030037635.1 Acidobacteriaceae bacterium | reverse complement strand
GCAGAAACTCCGACGCAGCCCCGCGCAGAGCAAGCCACTGCTCGAATGCATCTTCACCAGGCAGACAGGCGCCGGCCTGGCGCGCGTTTTCGAAGATCGGCCGGCCGATTCTCAACATCAGGAGCGCGGCCTGCATGTAGTAGGGAGAGAGAACCGAAGAAGAGCTCATATCGATCAGCCTTTCATGCGTTCAAATTCTTGCCGCGCCATCTCGCGAGCCACGAAGGGCAAGTGCTCCACTGCGAGTTTCTGGGTGACCTGCGCTCTCACCAGCGGGTCGAGTTTCAACCAATGTCGCGTGCATGCCACCCACCGGATCGAAATCCTTAGCTCGCAGCCAGGGAAGCAGCAAACCGCCGATTTCGCCATCGTTCACCTTTTTGCGGAAGGGCGAGGGTCGATGCCACCCCGCCCGTCTCGCCCCTCGTGCGGCTGCCTGAGCCGCGCGAGCTTTTAAAAACTTCCGCGCGCTTCCGTTCCATCTGGGACTCGCTCTTCGCGGCAAGCACGATCAGCCGCGCCAGTTTGGCGCGAGAAAACCTGCCCAGGAGCCGCCGGTCGGTGTATTTCGGGTCAGCCTTCATCAGCAAATCGACGAGCCAGGCTCGCCCGCTCACCGCGAGGCGCTGCTCATAGGGAGATTGCCGCGAAATTCGATGAAGGGCGGGAAGAGTGAGCTGGGGCTGCAGACGCTCCGGGCCGTAGCGCACGTTGGCCATGAGGCGCACCGCGTCCAGATATTGCCAGCGTTCGGCGCTTTCACGCTGCGATCGAATGTACAATTTGCGCCAGCATTCGCCGGCGCGCCAGGTGCAATAGGCTGTGATCGACCGGAGCCATTGATCCCCACTCCGGGCGTCGCGTTCGAAGTCGTTCACGGGATGCCAGACGGGAGGGTCGGGCAGCGGGAACAAGGTCAACTGGCGGGGGATGAGTACGAGGGTCACGGCGCATCGGCTCCGTTCGCCCTCACCCCGAATGTCTGATAACAGGTATTCTGTTAACCACGGCCCGATCCCGCCAAATAAGCAGCTTTTGCCCCTTTCTGAGGGGCCGGCAGCACTTCCCTTACTCATCCAGGGACTGCGCGAGGATCGTCGAAGCCCGGTTGACTGCGGCGCCCCTCCACTGCAAAAGCGGTTGTGCGGTTACATCTTGTAGCGGCCGAGATCCTCGTCGTTCAGGCCTTCCAGCCAGCCGCGCAACTGCTCGGCGGTGGGCCCTTCTGGCGGTCCTGTGGTATTGAGCTTGGCGCTCTCCATCACTTTGTCGGCCACATAGATGGGGCAATCGGCGCGGAGCGCGAGTGCGATCGCGTCGGAGGGGCGCGCATCGACGGCGACTTTTTCGTCGCCCTGCCGGAGCCAGAGCACGGCGTAGAACGTGTCGTCTTTCAGCTCGGTGATGACCACGCGTTCCAATTCCCCGTTGAGGTGCCGGACGAGGTTTCGCGCCAGGTCGTGGGTCATAGGGCGGGCGGCGGCCATCTTCTCAATCTCCAAAGCGATGGCATTGGCCTCGAAGATTCCCACCCAGATGGGCATTACCGCATCCGACGCGACGTCTTTGAGCACAACGATGGGCATATTGGTGGATGGGTCCATCATCAGGCCGCGAATTCGAACCTCGACGGCCTCACGCGCGAGCTCTCCAGCCCGCTCCTCGGATCCGCGCTTCGCATTGGTATCCATATGCACCCCTTTTCAAGCTCCGTCGTTTGTTGCCCCTGGTGAGTGGTGAAAGCCTGAAATCGCAGTGAAAACTCCGCTCCCGAACTCGCGTCTGGTCGTTAGACGGCCTCCCCCACCAAACTGTTGGGATAGGCGTTGGTGATTTTTACTTGCAGGTAGGCGCCAGGCGCCGGCGCGATGGGCTGCGGCCAGTTAAAGTTCACCGGCTTGTTCTGGCTGCTGCGGCCGGCAATTTGCCCCTTGGCTGAATTGGCGCCCTCTACCATTACCTCAATAACTTGCCCGATGTGCCTGGAATAATTGACCCTTTGGATCTCGCGCTGGCGGTCAAGCAAGGCCTGAAGGCGCCTGTTCTTTTCTTCGTCGGGCACGGTGTCGATCATGGTGAGCGCCGGAGTGTTGGGGCGCGCCGAGTACTTAAACGCGAACACGCAGTCGTACTGCACCTCGGCGAGAAGGTCCATGGTCTGGATGAAGTCGTCTGCGGTTTCGCCGGGAAAGCCGACAATGATGTCGGTGGAAAGCGAGATAGGGCGCTTGGCGGCCTTGATCCAGGCAATTTTTTCGAGATACCAGCCGGGCGTGTACTGGCGCGCCATTTTCTGGAGCACGCGCGCCGAACCGGATTGCACGGGCAGGTGCACGTGATCGCAGAGGGTGGGCACCTGGTCGATGGCGTCGACGATGTCGCGCGTAAAGTCGCGCGGATGGCTGGTGGTGAAGCGCACGCGGCGAATACCGGGCACCTGGCCCACGGCGGCGAGCAGTTGGGCGAACGAGCACTTCCCTTCCGGGTCGCGGTAGCTGTTTACGTTCTGGCCCAGAAGCTGAATCTCGGTGTAGCCGAACTCGGCGATGCGTCGCGCTTCGTTGAGCACGGACGACGAGGTGCGGCTCCGCTCTTTGCCGCGCGTGTAGGGCACGATGCAGAACGAGCAGAACTTGTCGCAGCCCTCGATGATGGTGATGTAGCCGCGATAGGGATTCTGGCGCGCAGTGAACTCGGTTTCGAAGGTCTCGTCGGTCTGGCGGTCGTCGAGACCGGTGATGCGGTTTTCGCCCGCCTCAAGCCGCATGAGCATTTCAGGCAGCTTGCGGTAGCTGGCTGATCCCGAGACCAGCGAGACGTAGGGCGCGCGCTCGAAGATTTTTTCGCCTTCCTGCTGCGCCACGCAGCCCAGCACGCCGAAGCGCTTCCCTTCCTTGTGCAGGCGCTTGTAGTCGTTGAGACGGTGAAAGACTTTTTGCTCGGCTTTGTCGCGGATGGAACAAGTGTTGTAAAGGATCAGGCCCGCGTCTTCTTCCGACTCCACCTGGCGATAGCCCTGCTGGCGCAGGGTGCCTATCACCTTTTCGGAGTCATGGGCGTTCATCTGGCAGCCGAACGTCTCCAGGTAGAATGTTTTGTCGGTTGCCATAGACCTCTTGAGTAGTATACGGCCATTTGAAAATGCGGAGTTGGTGGGGTTAGCGGAGTTAGGCCGCGCCGTAGCTTTCGTCATTGATAGAGCAACTTGGACGGAAATTCAGCAGCCTGAAGGAGGCTGCTCCCTCCGATTGATGCCATGCGACGCTATTGGTTGTTTTCGCCGGCCAGGCCCGTGTGCAGGTACGCAATCAATGCCTCCAATTGCGATTGCGATATCTGGTACGCGAAGGACGGCATCAATCCCTTGCCATGCAGGATGACGCGCTCGACTTCGGCGTCGGTCGCCGGAGCTCCATCGGGCATGGTTTTGTGGTCGAAAAGGCCGTGCAGGTTGGGTGGAACGGTCTTGAGGCGCAGGTCGTTTTCTTCGTGGCAATGAGCACAGCCCACGTCGTAGAGATGCTTGCCTTCAGCCTGCTGCGGTGTGAGCGCGGGCTGGCTGTGACAGCCGGCGAGAATCATGAGAGCGCAGGGTAAGAGCAGAATGGCGCAAGCGGAAACGGCCGAAGGAGTCGGTGATTGCACTCCTCAAGCATGGCACGTTGGCATGAGCCGGAGCGAGCGTGGTGTTCCAGGAGCCGTAGCGAAGATCGAAACTCCCCAAATGCAGGTCCTTCGACCCCGTCCCGCTGACGCGCGACTTCGCTCAGGATGACATCGAGTTAGGTTGATTCGCGACTACTGAACAATCACGCCGCAGGCGATGCGGTCGCCGGAATTTCCGGAGGGATCGCTCATGAGGTCGTCTGGTTTGGCATGAATCACGAGCGACGTGCCGCCATCGTGGAAAAGAGAATCAGGGCCGGCGCTGATGGTGGCGCCTGCCACGGTGAAAGTGAGTTTTCCGGTTCCCTTGTCTGAGACCACGAGGTTCGGCAAGTCGCCGAGGTGTGGATGCGGGTCCTGGGCGTTGTGGATGCCGTGGTGAGCGCCGGTGGGATTGAAGTGGCCTCCGGCGGTGGTGAAGGCAGGGCCATCGCATTTGCCAACGTTGTGGATGTGGATGCCGTGTTCGCCGGGAGGAAGCTGCGAGACGCTGACGGAGATCTTGACGCCGTTGGGAACAGTAGAAAACCTGGCGTGGCCGATGGTGGCACCCTGGGCGTTGACGATGTCGGCGTGAGCGGATTGAGCGACGGCAGGGGTGGCAACAACGGCAAATGCCAGAAACGCGGCTGGGAGAATACGCATCGGGAAGCCTCCTCAGGGGTGACTGGTTTCGTTTACGAAGGGATGGTATCACAGGGTTCGATATGCTGACTTCATGATGCTTCCCTCTCTCGAACAGATTCACGAAGCGCAAAACCTAGTTTATGGGTACATGCCGCCGACGCCGCAGTACAGTTGGCCGCTCATTAACCAGCGCCTCGGTGCGGAGGCCTGGATCAAGCACGAGAATCACAGTCCGGTTGGAGCTTTCAAATTACGGGGCGCCCTGGTGTATGCAACCTGGCTCAAACAGACTCAGCCTGGACTGGAGGGCGTGGTGGCGGCCACGCGCGGCAACTTTGGCCAAGGTGTTGGGATGGCCGCGCGCCTGCTGGGAATGAAGCCGGTCATCGTGGTTCCGCATGGCAACAGCGTGGAGAAGAATCGGGCCATGCGGGCGCAGGGTGCGGAGCTGGTGGAGCACGGGCACGACTTTCAGGAGTCTCTCGAATTCGCCCGAACCCTGGCGGCTGAGCGCGGCTTCGTGATGATCGAGTCGTTCCATGAGCGTCTTGTTCTGGGGACAGCCACCTATGCCCTGGAACTGCTGGAGGCTGTACCCCATCTCGACGTGGTGTACGCCCCCATCGGCATGGGCTCGTCGATCTGCGGCATGGCCGCGGCGCGGAATGCACTCCAGCTCAAGTTTGAGATTGTCGGCGTCACCGCGTGGGAATGCCGGGCCACGGCGCTGAGTTTTCATGAGCACAAGATTGTGGAGGCTCCGGCGCGTACGCAGATCGCCGACGGAGTGGCCTGCCGAAAACCAAGCCTTGAAGCCATGGAAATCATCTGGAGGCATGTTGCGCGCATCGTCGAGGTGCCCGATGAGGAGATTGCCGAGGCCATGCAGGTTTACTACGAGGACACACACAACCTGGCCGAGGGCGCAGGAGCCATTGCCCTGGCAGGCGCGCTCCAGGAGAAACGCGGGCTCGCCGGCAAACGCGCCGGCATCCTTCTGACGGGCGGCAACGTGGATCGCGAAATGTTTGCGGCAGTGCTTGAGGCTGCGACGCACGCAGTGAGGCGGGCATGACCGAACACCACGAAAACCTCAAGCCCCTTGCGCACTCCGCCAGCAGTCGCTGCTTCGGCTGCGGCCCGGCTAACGAGACCGGATTGCGATTGGAGTTTTTCCTCGCGCCCGATGGCTCGGTGATCAGCCTTCCCACGGTTGGCGATCCATTCGAGGGCCATCCAGGGTTTCTCCACGGCGGTGTCATCGCCACGCTGCTCGACGAGGCCATGAGCAAAGCGGTGCGCGCATTGGGCCCTCCGTCGATGACGCGAAAAATGGAAGTCGAGTATCTGCGGCCGGTACCCAGCAGCGCGCCGCTGCGCCTCGAAGGCCGCGTGGTTCGCAACGACGGGCGAAAACACTGGGTGGAGGCGGCAATTCTCGACGCAGAGGGAAAACTGCTGGCGGAGGCCAGGGGATTGTTTCTCGAGATTGGCAAGAATGCCAAAAAATGAGGGTAGCCCGAGAGCTACCCTCGAATTTCCCACACACACCGATCGCGCCGATGCGAGAGATCAATGCACCATGTTGATGGTGTCCTGCGTGACCGTGTCGAACGTGGTTACCGATTTGGCGTTGGCTTCGAAGGCGCGCTGCGCAACGATCAGATCGGAGAACTCGGTGGAGATGTTGACGTTGGAGGCTTCCAGTGAGTCACCCTCCATAGTGGCCAGCCCGGCGGTGCCCGAAGTTCCCACCACCGCGTCCCCGCTGGCCAGCGTCGTGGCGTAGTCGCCATCGCCCAGCAGGTTGAGCCCTTGCAGATTGGTCACGTTCGCCAGGGCGAGCTGCCCTACGTTCTGCGTCTGTCCATTGGAGTAGGTGGCGCTCACCGTGCCGTCGGAGCCGATAGAGAAGCTTTGATATTGGCCGCTGGCATAGCCGTTCTGCGTGGTTGCCGACACGGCTGAAGTCGTGTCGACCTGGCTGATGGTGGGCGTGTTGCCCGCGCCAAGCAAGTTCCAGTTGATGACGAGATTGTTGGCTCCATCGGCAAGGTTGTTGAAATTGAGCCCAATGGATTGCACGTCGGCGGCTGCGGTTCCTACTGTCTCTTCGCCGGCGGCAGTAGACGGCTGCACCTCAAAGAGATTTCCGTCCGGATCGAAGGTCATGGTTCCGGTCTGTGCCGCCGGGGCTGCACCGGCGTAGGCCGACGCAGGCAGCGACGCGGAATAGTCCCACACGTTCGGGTTGGCAGTGGCCGTAAAGTTGATGGTCACCACTTGCGGCTCACCCAACGAGTCGTAAACGGTGATCTGCGCGGGATATGAGGTCCCCGATGCCGTGGTGGAATCGAGGTTCGCCGTCAGGTTGAATGAAGTTGTGGCTTGCGGCTGCTGCACCTGTCCCACGGGAACGGTGACGGCGGTGAGCGCCGCGTTGGTGTTCACAACTCCGTTCGCTGCCGGATAGCCCATCACATTCAGTCCATTCGAAGTCACCAGGGCGCCATCGGAGTCGAGCGTGAAATCGCCGGCGCGGGTGTATTCATAGCCGCCATTGCCGTTGCTCAAGACAAAGAATCCGTTTCCGTCCAAAGCCACATCGGTGGAGTTGCCGGTGGAACTGATGGAGCCCTGCGTAAAGTCGGTCTCGTTCGACGCCACCTTCACGCCCGCTCCCACCTGGACGGGATCGCCGGAGCCGGTGGTGCCGACCTGCTGATAAAACAGGTCGGAGAAATTCGTCGTCGCCGCCTTGAAGGCCGTCGTGTTCATGTTGGATAGATCGTTGGCAATCGTATTCAAGGCAGTGGAATCGGCTTCAAGCCCAGTCAGCGGAATCGAAAAACTTGCCATGGTTTGTCTCCTCTTTTGAGTTCCCAGCAGTTGTGCGGCCCATCGTGGCCGGGAGTTGAAACAAGCTTCATCGCGTCGCGGGAGAGCCTCCTCGAGCCGGCCGCGCCCGGGCTTGGCCATGGAGAGCGTGCGCTACACGCTCGGCCGCGGCACTCAAGCGAGACGCGCCCGAACTGCTCGACGTGGGCGTGGCCGCTGAAGTCTGTGCGGCCGGCGCGCTGGCTGCGGCGCTGACGGTTGCGGGCGAAGAATGGGATTTTGCCGCGTGGGCCGCGGTCTGCGGAGCCGCGATCGCGTTCGCAGCGCTGGGGCTGGCCGGCGTGCCGGCAGCCTGCCCCGCAGCCGGCGTCACGTCACCACTGGTGGAGCTGGTCGAGGAGCTGCCAAGATCCGTGCTCAGCGTCTGGTTGATGTCAATCAGCTGCTCCAGGCTGTTCACCTCCACGAGCTGGTCAATGTACTCGTTGGGGTCGGTGTCTGCGGTCGGATCCTGGTTCTGCATTTCGGTGACCAGCAGGGTGAGAAAATCGTTGGCCGTGATGGTTGTGGAGTCGGTGTCTGCGCTGCTCGACGTGCTCGATCCGCTGGTTCCGCTGGTATCCGTTGTAGAGCTGCTCTTTGGTGTCAGCGCCGCACCGCTGAGCGCCTGCCCTGCCGTCATCGCGTGATGGATCAGTCCCGCTGTTGACCCCATGTTCGTCCTCCCTTTGCCTGTGCGCCGCCGAAGCTCTGCTCGTTCACAGGTTTTGCGCCGTCTATTCCTCTTCTCGCACCTTTGGGCCGGTTCTCGCGCCTCTGCCCGTTCTCGCGCCCTTTGCCCGCCCAACTTGCCCGGCCATTCAGGCCATCACAGAGATGCGTGTGCCGCGCCCTTCTGACGGCCACAGGACAGCATTGAATTCCCTTCCCTCTCCCGAAACTCCCTGGACCGTAACAGCCGCGGTCGTGAGCCCGCTGGATGACAAGCTGCTTGACGGCTCCTGAGGCGCCCGCTGCCCTGCATTCTGGCTCGAGCCTTGCTGCTGGGCGCCATCTTCAACGCCCTGTCCAGTCGAGGGGGCAAGCGTCAGCGTCGCCACCAGCGCGTGCTGCTCCGCGAGGAAGGCGCTGAGTCCGGCGAGATGCCCGCTGAGTACATTCGCTGCCTCGGCTGATTCGGGCATCAATGCGGCATGCACGTTGCCCCCGTTCAGATTTGCCTGCACGCCCACCCATCCCAGCGCAGGATCCTGAAATCCCGCTTCGGCGCGCCGCGCTCCCGCATGAATCCAGGTGGGAGTGCTCATGGCGGAGTCGCTGTCGAGCGCGGCGAAGGTTTCTTGTGGGCCGTTACTCGGCGATGCCGCAGTCGTGCTGCTCAAATGAGCGGATGCCGGACTCGCGAAGGCCTGTGCGTTTTCCGCGCCGCGCAAGAATGCCGCGGCGGCAATTCCCTGGCCGGACGGTTGCGACCCAGCGGCGTCGATTTGAGGCGGGCTGACTTCAGAAGCCTCGAGGTGCGATGCCCCCCGCCCTGCGGCCGGCTCAGGCTGCGGGCTGTCCGGCGTTGCCGCAACGCTGGCCGCCCCGCTCAGACGCTGCGCGCCGGCAACAGCGGCCGGATGGACGGGAGCGCTGGAGCTGGATTCGCGGGGCGCGGAGTTGGTTTCTGCGCGCGCCTGTTCCGGATTCGCGAGTTCGGCCCTATCGCCTGATGAGCGCACGTTTGGCGCTGCCGATGCCTGCCGTTCCTGTGCCGGCCCTGCCTGAGCTTGCGGCACGGCGATGGATTGGTTGCGCGCGCTGGATGTTGTTGCGCCTGAGCCGCCCGCTGTGACAGGAACCGCTTCGTGCTTCCCGCTCGCAGCATTCGGAGACATCGCCCGCGCCATGGCTGGTGCGGCCTGTTTTGCGCTGCTCGGAGCTTCTGAGATGAAATCAAGCTGGTTTGCGTTAGCGGCTGGCGCTGCGAGCGGCGCATAAACTGCACTGCCTCGATCGCTTTCGTTGTTTGCGGAGTTGATTTCTGCGGGGTTCTGATCCGGCGCGGCGAGAGAATGGACCCCGGCCGGCGTTCGCAGGTTTGGCGCTGCCGATGTTTGCTGTTGCGCCGCCTGCGCTGGCGGCGCAGCGCCGGCAAGCGCTGCGGCGGCGGGCGCGGTGATTGCTGCCGCTTCTGTGCCGGCCGTCTCGACCAGGCCCGCTTCGCGCTTCTGCTCAGTGTCCGGCGTGGTTGCGGCCGCAGTTCCAGCCTCCGGCCAGGTGCGGCCGGCCTGCGGAGAGGATGCCTGGGAGCTCGCAGCCGCTCCGGGTGTTCGAGAGAGACCGGAACTCGTTCTCGCACCGCCTGCGCTGCTCTGAGGCCCCGCGGCTGCGCCAGGCGACGGCTGAGAAAAATTGCGATCGATGTGCGCGGCAGAATTCGCCGCCACTGGAGGAATCTCTATCGGGATCGCCAGCGCGAGCAGATTTTCGGACATAGGGGTGGGCGACGCAGGCAACTGACTGGGGTCGTCTGCCATGCGCGGCTCCCCATGATTTTTCCCCGATGAGCTTTCGCTTTTTTCACCGCTTTCGGAGGCTGGGGTTCCGGAAACTTGCACTGCAGGGAGAGCTTTCCTGGCCGCGGAGGACTGCGTGTCCGGCCGAGCCGAACCGTTAGTTTGCGCATCTCCCTCGGCGTGCGCCTGCGAAGCCGCGCCGCTTCTCTTCGGCTCTGTTCCTGTCTGGCTCAGTGTCTGTCCGGCCACCGTTGCCGGAGCGCTCGCTTTCGTGTTGCCGGCCGGCGCGCTCTTCGCGCTCGACCGTGTCGCGCCGGCACGCGCGGCCGATGATTTGGACGGCACGGTTGCTGTTTGTTGAGGCGATGCGTTGCTGGCGGCGCCGGTGTTGGCCGAATGCAGCATCGCTTGCCAACTGGCTCGAAAGCTGGGCGCACTTTCCACAGATGCAGACAGTCCCCGGCTGCCGAGGGCATCCTGCCCGTTTGCAGCGAGCGTCTTGCTGCCCACCGAGCCGGCTACCGAATTCAGACCCAGCGGGGCGCCCGGACTGGCGCGCCCTCCTGCCCCGATTTCTGCACCCGGCTCCATGCCTACGGCGGCGGTCATGCCCAGAAGAAAAGCAGATGCGATACCAAAGAGCGCTGGAGGGCGTTAGAGGATTGTCAGGGATGGGACGACATTCCCGGCTAAGGAAAGACACCCCCGATATGAGCAGATCCTCACTCAGGTTTTCTCTCGGCAGTCTGTGGCGGGGCTTGAGAAATCAGCGAACCCCGCCCCTCGGTGGCTAAAGCCGTGTTGACTTGCTGCACTTTGGCACGCCGAAAGCCGTGCCCTTTCAAAGCGGAACGCACCCTAGGATTGGTTGTTGCGCCCGGCGTCGCGGCTGCGGCGCAACCGGCCGAGGAACCAGTCGTCGACGCCACGTTGCGCGCGGCGCGCGGCCTCGAGCTCGTCACTGCGCTCTCTCTGTTGGATCATCGTCTCGGCTTGACGTCGTTCGATGCGCTTCTCCAAAAATTGGCTGCGCCGCTCGCGCACCGCTTCCTGCGCCTCTGCGATCCTGGGCTTCAGGGCCGAGGCAAAACGCTGGGCGGTGCGCGTTTCTTCGAGGCCGGCCATGCGGTCGGTCAAGTTTCCCGTCGCCGCACTGGCCGCCACGAGACGCCTGCCTGCGTGCTCGCGCCGGCGCGCCAGCTTAAGCGCAACTTCCAAACGGTTGAGCTCGCCCAAGGCTTCATCGAGCGCAGCCTGGCTTTGCTCTTCCTGGATTGCGCGAACCCGCAGCAGGCTCCGCATGCCGCGCGAAACGGCCATGGCTCATATCTCCGCGGCCAACGCGGCCAGCCGTTGGAGCCCGTCGGCAAAGCTCACGCGCTCGTGCGCTTCCTGGGTGAGAAACCGTCGCATGGCTTCGCGGGCGCTCAGGGCGCGGTCCAGGTCGGGATCAGCGCCTTCCTTGTAAGCCCCAATGCGCACCAGATCCTCAGAGCGCGCGTGGATGGCCAGCAGCTTGCGCACCAGCGCGGCCTGTTGACGGTGCTCTCCGGCGGCCACGGCAGGCATCAGGCGGCTGATCGAATCGAGAACCGCGATGGGCGGATACCATCCTTCGCTGGCCAGTGCGCGCGACAGGACTACGTGCCCGTCGAGCAGCGAGCGGACGGCATCCACCAGCGGATCCTGTTGATCGTCACCCTCCATCAGCACGGTATAGAACCCGGTGATCGAGCCGGAGCGAAAGCATCCGGCCCGCTCTGCCAGCCGCGCCAGCCGGGCAAAGACCGAAGGCGTATAGCCTTTCGCGGTGGGCGGCTCGCCCGCGGCCAGGCCCACCTCGCGCGCCGCCATGGCGAAACGCGTCAACGAGTCGAGGACCAGCAAGACGTGCTTGCCCTGCGCAGCGAAGTACTCGGCGACCGTGACCGCTGTGAGAGCAGCGCGGATGCGCTTGAGCGGCGACTCGTCGGAGGTGGAAACCACCACCACGGCGCGGGCCATGCCTTTGGCGCCGAGCGAATCGCGCAGAAACTCGCCGACTTCGCGGCCGCGCTCGCCCACCAGGCCAACGACCGTCACCTCGGCTTCGGTGTTGCGCGTCATCATGCCAATCAGCGTGCTCTTGCCCACGCCCGAGCCGCCGAAGATTCCCACACGCTGCCCGCGGCCCACGGTCAGCAGGCCGTCGATGGCGCGGATACCCGTGCCCAGCGCTTCGCAAATGGGCACGCGGTCGAGCGCCGGACGCACGGTTCCCTCCAGGGGCAGCGACGCGGTCACCCGGGGCGCGCGGCCATTGTCGATCGGCGTGCCCAGCGCGTCGAGCACGCGGCCCATCAAGTCCTGGCCCACTTCGATCTCCGGCTTGACGCCCAGCGACCACACCGGATCGCCAAAGCGAATGCCCTCGGTGGATTCAATGGGCATCGAGAGCACATTTGCGCCGCGAAATCCGATCACTTCAGCGCGGTGCGCGCGGCCAGTCTGATCCTCAATCTCGCAACACTCTCCAACTGAGACCGGAGGTCCGGCCGACTCGATGGTTTGCGCAACCGACTCGACGACGCGGCCGCGCCAGCGCCACGGCTGGCCACGCTCGAGGCGCGCAACATAGCGATCAAGCAGTTTTGTCATGCCGGCTCTGCATCCAAAGCGGTATCCTGTGCTGCATCCTCTGCGGGCAGGCGCTGCTGGGCTCCGGCTGGAGCTGCGCTGGCGGGACGATCGAAGAAGCCGCGCTCGATTTCGCCCAGTTGCGAGCGCAGGCCGAGATCGACGGTGCCGACCTTGCTCTCGATCATGCAGTCGCCTACATGCATGCCCTGCGCCGCCACCACCAGAGGCTTGGAGGCGAGATGGGGAAGCAGAGCCACGGTTTCAGCCCACAGGTCAGCTTCTGCAGCCGGAACCAGCAGCCGCACCTCACTCGCTCCCGCTATCTGTCCCAGCGCCACGCGCACCGCTCCAGTGAGGAGCAGCGGATCCATCTGCGCTTCACGGCGCAGAATGCGCGCGGCGATGGCCAGCGCCAGCTTGACCACTTCCTGCTCTGCGGCCTCGAACAACCGGTTGCGCTCCTGGGCAATGCGCGCGACCAGCTGAGTCAGCTGCTGCCGGCGGCGTTTTTCTTCTTCGGCTGCATGCGCAGCCTGGGCGTCGCGCTCGGCCTGGCGGCCCTCGATCCGGCCGCGCTCACGCCCCGCCTCGAACGAAGTGCCTTCGCCGAGCCGCTCGCCGCTTGCCGCAGTTTTTCGGGCGCCTTGGGGCTGCTCCTGCGGCGGAGCTGCGCTGCCGGATTCCGCTTCGATCCAGCCGTTCCATTCGGGCATTGGCGGATCGCCAGGGCAGGCTGGATACTCGAGCGTCTCGAAGCCGCGGCCCGCGGGGGCGGGCGCAGTCTGCTGTGCATTCTCCATTTCGGTGCGGATCTGCTCCACTGCTTTCTGTTCCCTGTTCCCTGCTTTTCTCACGCCAGCATCTCGTCGCCGGTTTCGAGCTTCAGAATCACCTTGCCCTCGGCTTCGAGGCGCCGCGCCAGGTTCAAAATCTCCTGCTGGGCCTGCGCCACTTCGCGCGCGCGCACGGGACCGAGCACTTCCATGTCCTCTTTGAGCATTTCCACGGCGCGCGAGCTCATGGATTTGAAGATCTGCGCGCGCAGCTCCTCGTTGGCGCCGCGCAGAGCCAGCGCCAGTTGCCGCTTGTCTACCCCAGACACGATTTCGCGGATGGTTGCCGGTGGCACCGTGATCAGATCCTCAAAAGTGAACATCAGATTGCGGATGCTCAAGGCCAGCTCCGGCTGCTGTTCTTCGACGGCCTCGAGAATCTTCTTCGACTCTTCGGCATTCAGCCGGTTGAGCAGGTCGGCGACGGCCTTGAAACCGGAGTAACTGCGCCGCGCCGCGTCGCCCACGTTCTCCAGCCGGCGGTGCAGGATCAGGGCTACCTTTTGCGCCATCTCCGGCGAGAACTGCCGCATCTCGGCCAGGCGCTGAATGGTCACCACGCGGTGTTCTTCGCTGAGGTTTTCAAAAACCGTGGAAGCCCGCCGCGGATCAAGGTGCGCCAGCACCAGCGCGATGGTCTGGGGATGCTCGGAGTCGAGCAGCTTGCCTAATTGCTGCGGGTCAGTGCGCTGCAGCTTGGCCAGATTGCCCTGCGCCGCTTCCTGTGAGCGCCGCATCAGCTGCATCAGGTCGTCGGCGCGCTGCTTGCCGAAGGCATCCACGAGCAGGCGGTTGGCGTAGTCCAGCCCGCCATGAACCATAAAGTTCTGGGTGTCGAGCAGCTCCCAAAACTCCTCCAGGACCTCGGCGGAGAGCTCGGGCGTGACCCCGCGCAGATCGGAAAGCTCCTCGGTAATGCGTTCGACGTCGGCTTCAGGCAGGGCACGCAGAACCTCTTTGGCCAGCTCCTCGCCCACCGCGACCAGGAGAATGGCGGCTTTGCGCACACCGGAAAGGTTGGCCGTATGCCGGCGCCGCGCTGCCCCGCTTTCAGATTCCTGCTCCGCCAAGACGCTGTCTCCCCGTTGGCTCCGACGTTCAGCAAGGTTCTAGTCGGAGTGAATCCAGCTTTGCAGCAGCCGCGAGCTCTGCGTGGGCTCGCGCTTCACATGGGTTGTCACCTGCTCGAAGATCTCCTGTGCCCGCTGCCGCTCGGCATCGACGGGAGCCGGCTGAGGAGAGCTCAATGGATCAGGCGAGGCCGATGGCAGCTCGCGGCCGGCAGCCTTGGCCGGAAGGCGAACCGCCAGCGCGGCGCCGGCGTGGCGAATGGCCGGCCGCACCCCGAAGGCGACCACCACCAGCAGCCCCGCGAACAGCGCCACATACTTGATGAGCATGGGCGAGCTGTCGACCGCATCTAAGACGCGCTCGGGAACGGCAGCGGCCGGCTGGGGGCGATTGCCGTCGAAGGCCAGGTCCTGCACCGTGACCACATCGCCGCGCGAGGAGTCGAATCCCACCGCCGCCTGGGCCAATGCGTTCAGGTTGCGCAACTCGTCGGCCGAGCGCGGCTGCCACACCGCGGCATGGTCCCTGGTTGCGGGCGCGAGCAGACGGTCGTTGACCACAATGGCCGCGGTCAGCCGCCGCACTCTTCCCGGATTTTCCACGGTGTGACGCACCGTCTTGGACGCAGCATAGGTTGCCGATTCGGTTTTGGCCGTTTCGGGCGCAGAGGTCTCGTGCGGATATACCGGCAGGGCCTGCGTATTGGGTGCATTCGAAGCCGCGCCGGGAACGCCGGCGGCCACCGGCTGCGCCCCAGTGCTCTGATCGGAGCGCTGCATGGAGAGCGTGACCGTCTTGTCGGGATCGTAGATCTCCTGCGTCTCATCGGTGGCCGTGGCGTCGTAATCGAGGGTCACCGAGGCGCGCACGTTGCCGGCACCGGTCACCGGCTCCAGCGTGGCCACCAGCTTGTCTTCCAGGGCCTGCTCGGCGCTCAGACGCAGGACATCGGGCGTCTTCGGCCCCAGAGGCAGATTGCCGGAGGCGTCGACCAGCACAACATGATCGGGGGTGAGACCGTCGACCGCCGAGGCCACCAGGTTGCGGATGGCTTCCGGCTCGCCATCGGCCAGCGCGCGATGGCGGAGCTTCAAGACCACGGATGCTTTGGCGGGGCGCTCTTCATCGCGAAACAGCGAATCGTGCGGCAGGACCAGATGCACGCGCGCCGACTCGATGTCGGAGAGCGTGCCTACGGTGTGTTCCAGCTCGCCCTCGAGCGCGCGCTGATAGTTCACCTGCTCGTCGAACTCCGAACCCACCCAGTTGGGCTTGTCGAAGATCTCAAAGCCCAGCCGCCCGCTCTTCACGCCGCCCTTGGCCGCGGTGGCGAGCCTGGCCTTGTCCAGTTGCGCCGCCGGAACCAGGATGCCAGCGCCGTCCGGCGAGGGCTCAAAGGGAATCTGCGCCTGCGCCAGGATCTGGCTGATCTGGCGCGCGTCGTCGGGATCGAGATCCAGGTAAAGCGCGCGCCAGTCAGGGCGCAGCGCGTACCAGGTCAGCCCCGCGAGGAGCCCTGCGACCAGCAGCGCCGCAAACGCAGCCCAGCCCCGCTGCGAGGGAGCCATTTGCGCCCAACGCAAGCGCGCCAATGCGAAGAGCCCTGACCACCGCCCGCCCGGCTGCAGTTTTCCCGGCATTGCCGCCGGGCTCTTCGTCAACTGTGATCCCGTGGCCATGAATTTAGCTACTAGCTGCCAGCTCCTGGCTTCCAGCTTTCTCTTTCCCGTTGCGCGGGCCTTGTGGCTCGGTGATGAGGCCGGGAGCTAAAGGCTGGAAGCTAGAAGCTGTCCTTAAAACTGCATTCCCATCACGGCCTGGTACGCCTGGACGGCCTTGTTGCGCACGGCCAGTGCCAGCTCGAAGGCCATGCTGGCTTTCTCGGCAGCGATCGTGGCCTGGTGCACATCCACGCCGCTTCCGTCCATCAGCCCGCGCACCGCTGCAGCCGCCTGCTCGTCAAGCTGGTCCACCTCGCCCACCGCGTCGGTGATCAGGTCGGCGAAGGGCGCGGGCGAACTCGCCGCCTGGCCCCCCGCCGGCGAGAGAGCCGCCGTGCCGGCTGCCAAGCTTCCGGCAGGCGATGGAGCGATCACGGAATTGATTGCAGAACTCATCTCATCGCATCCTCTGCCATTCCGGGCTTAAAAAACTGAATGCATCCACACCGCTGCGGGCTCAGGAACCATCCCTCAGGGGCTAAAGCCCTCTCTTTTCTTTCCGGCAATTTGCGGCACGACTGAACTCGTGCCCTTTCAAAACCGCATTCATGCAACCGGCCCTGGTCCCCTGCCCCCTAGCTTTTCGCAATTTCCAGCGCGGAGGTGATCATGCTCTTCTCGGCCTGCACCGCAGACCCGTTGAGGCCATATGCACGCGTCGCCCCCATCAGGTCCACCATTTCTGTAAGCGGGTTAATGTCGGGATAGGCGACATAGCCGTCCGGTCCCGCGTCGGGATGACCGGGGTCGTAGCGCTTGAGCGGAGGCGAAGGGTCTTCGACAACCTGGGCGATATGCACGCCCGGAGCCACGCCCGAAGATCCGGGCAACGCGAAGCCGGCTTGGGCCGCGCTGGCGCTGCCCGTTGCCGCGGTCATGGAATCGAGAAACCCCGGATCGCCGCGGTCGGCGGCAAAGACCACCTCCTGGCGGCGATACGGCCCTCCAGCGGCGGTGCGGGTGGTTTCCGCATTGGCCATGTTGGCGGCCACGACTTCGGCGCGCATCCGCTCCGCCTCCATGGCCTCGCCCGAAGCGTCCATCATTGCGAACAGGTTCATCGCTTAAACCTCCTTACGGCTGCGAACCCATAGCCTGCGAATCCAGGAGATCGCTCTTGGCCCCCGGCGGCTCTCGGATGTTCCCTGCGCCGGTGCGCGGGCGCGCTCTCCGGGGGCCTGATTGGCTCCCATCCAGGCGGGGGCCCCGGTGTAGAGCGACTCGGGCATCGCAGGGAGGGGGGCGCGCGCCGGCGTTGAGGAAGCGTCTCATCTTTCACTTGCCGTTGTCGGCGTGGATAGCGTCCATCACGCGCTGGTACTCCTGCCGCAACAGAGCCACGCCGGTTCTGAATTTCAGCTGCGCCTCGGCCAGGTTCAGGCTTTCGCGGTCGATGGAGACGTTGTTCCCATCCGGCCGCGCGATTAACCCGTCCACTTCGACGACGCACACCTTGCGCGCCGGGCGCCCGTGGTCGACATCGTCGATCGCTCCCCGCATCTCGGCCTCGAAGTCCATGCCTACGGTGCGGTAGCCGGGCGTGTCCACGTTGGCCATGTTGACGGCTGTCAACTTGGCTTCGGCCGCGGCCAGATCCAGGTAGCGGGCGATCTGATCGCTCAGCCCGGTTTCGATTTCCATGCTCATCGTGCTCCTTCGGGCCTATCAGCCCAGCGGCAAAACTCGAAGCCGAATGGCCGCCATGGCAGCAATCTCACGCCGCGCGCAGATCGAAGTCGATCTCCCGAGCGGTGAGCACCGGGCTCTCGCCGGCCAGAATCACGGCGCGCTCCAGCACATGTTCCAATTCGCGCACACTGCCCGGCCAATGGTGCGCGGCCAGCTTGGCCAGAGCCGCATCGTCGAGGCGCTTGACGGGTGCTTCCCGGCCCAGTTTCTGCAAAAAGTGGTCGACGAGCAGGGGCAGATCCTGGCCGTGCTCGGCCAGCGAGGGAGTGCGAATGAGAAAGACCGCCAGCCGGTAATACAAGTCGGAGCGGAAGCCGCCGTTCTGCGCATACTCGGCCAGAGGCCGGTGGGTGGCGGCGACGATGCGCACGTCCACTTTCACGGTTTCATTCTCGCCCACGCGCTGCAGTTCGCCGCACTCCACAAAGCGCAGCAGCTTGGATTGCAGACCCAGCGGCATCTCGCCAATCTCGTCCAGAAACAGCGTTCCCCCATCGGCGGCCTCGATGCGCCCGGTGCGGCCCTGTACGGCGCCGGTAAAGGCGCCGCGCGTGTGCCCGAAAAGCTCGGCTTCAAGTAAAGGTTCAGGAATGGCGGCACAATTGATGGGAACGAATGGCTTGCGGCTGCGTGAAGAGAGCCGGTGCAAGGCCTCGGCTACCAGTTCCTTGCCCGATCCGGTGGGGCCCTCGATCAGCACCGGAGTCATGCGCGGGGCGACCAGGCGCACGCGGCGGCTGATCTCGAGCATGCAGGGGGCGTTGCCGATCAACTCGGGAAGGCGATCGCTGGTATCGGCCAGGGTGCCCGCGGCCGGCGCTGCGGCCGAAGGAATCGGCGCATAGGCCTGCGCCGGTGCGGGAGCGCTGGCGGCCGCGCAGCTTGCCGGCTGGGGCTTGGATTGGGGTTTTTCCTGGGTGCCGGCGCTGCGCGCCGCGGGGGCGTGGTTCCAGGCCGCCGTATCGGTTTCCTGGCTTCGCCGCAATGCGTAGAGCAGCTCCTGGCGGTAGGGGCCGCGCGGGCTCTCCTGCGGCATGGAGCCTGCCGTGGTGAGCAGATCGACGTCGGGAAAGCTTCCCCTGAAGTCGCTCAGGAATTCGCCCAGATCGAGATCGGGCAGCCAGGAATCGACGATGACGGCCTCAGGCGGCGCGGCTTCGGCTTCGGCCCAGGCCTGCGCGCCCCCTTCGGCCTCGCGCACTTGCCAGCGCAGACCGGTGAGCGTTTGCGTGAGCCGCTGTCTGAAGCTGCGATCGGCGCTGGCCACCAGCGCGGTGCGGGGCCGGACGCGTGAATGAGCGGGAATGACGGGGGCAGCAACGGCAGACATGAATCATTTCCTCCTGGTGAGTCAAATTGGTTTTGCGGTAGAGGGCCGGCGCTTCATGACGCGGCCGCGCCTGCAGCGGCAGCGGGAACACGGCCGGGTTCGGTCCGGAGTTTCACGGCCGGCTCAGCCTCGGCGGGGACCATGTAGCCCCGCCCGCGCACGGTGCGTATCAGGTGTCCGGGCGGCGGATCGATCAGCTTGCGGCGAAGGTAATTGATGTATACATCCACAATGTTGGTGGTTTGCGCCGGCTCCATGTTCCACACCGAGTCCAGCAGTTCGGTCCGCGACACGCATTCGCCGCGATTCAGCAGCAGATGCTCGAGCAAAGCAAATTCCTTGTTGGTGAGCACAATGCGGCGGCCGCCGCGCCGGGCGCTATGGTCCAGCCGGTCCAGCTCTAGGTCGCCGGCGCGCAGCTGCAGCCGCGTTTCGCGCTTGCGGCGCAACAGCGCCCGGCAGCGCGCGCGCAGCTCATGCAGGCTGAACGGCTTGGTCATCAGGTCGTCGGCGCCGCGATCGAGACAGCGCACGCGCGTGTCAACTTCTTGCCGGCCGGTGAGCACCAGCACCGGCAATTCAGCATCCAGCGAACGCACCTCCTGGAGGACCTGCTCGCCGTCCTTCACCGGCATGTTCAGGTCGAGGATGGTCAGATCGGGCAACTCCTGGCGAAACGCCTCCACCGC
The DNA here is from genome assembly GCA_030037635.1 of Acidobacteriaceae bacterium. Lineage (GTDB taxonomy): Bacteria > Acidobacteriota > Terriglobia > Terriglobales > Acidobacteriaceae > Telmatobacter. Next base: position 46,999 of record JASHQH010000198.1, on the reverse strand, counting down.
AGCCGCACCGTCACACGCCAGATGAACGCGGTGCCCGTCGGCTTCCAGCCCGCGGCTCAAAAACATTCCCAGCGCCTTATCGTCTTCGGCAATGAGCAACCTCATGCGGCCCCCTCTTGACCTCGTGGACCCCGGCTGCATTTACGGCCTCCGCAGAGGCCGTCTCCCCAAGCGCAGCGCTGAGGCAGGTCCACCTCCAAGTTTCCGCGCTGGAGAAAGAAACTCAAGGTCAAGCGGGGCAAAAATCGGGAAGGCGTTCCGGAAACGGGTTTTGCGGTCACCGGGGGAGCGAAAAAAACGAAAGGCCTTTGCTCTGTGACGAAGGGCACAGAAAATCGCCGCAGGGGTGGAGTTTTCTGCGGTGCGTGCGCGGCTCTGGCCGCCATTGCGCGCGCAGACGCGCTGACCTCAAACCACTTGCGCCCGGGATCCTGCCTTTTGCTCGTACATGGCGGCGTCGGCGCGATCCACAAGCTCCTTCAGGGCTTCTCCGGGTTCGCGCATGGCCAGCCCGATCGACGCATCCACACGCACCTTCACCGCGCCGGCTTTTCCCTGCACCGTGTAGTCGCCGCAAACCCATTTGCGCAGGCGTTCGGTCTGGGCTTCGGACTCGGCCAGCGTGGCGTCGAACAGGAGAAGAAACTCGTCGCCGCCCCAGCGCCCGATGACATCCTTGGCGCGGCATGCCGACCTGAGCTCGGCCCCAAATTGCTTGAGCAGCTCGTCGCCCACCAGATGGCCGTATTCGTCGTTGACCTTCTTGAAGTGGTCGATATCGACCAGAGCTACGCAGAAGGGTTGGCCCGACTCCATTCTCTTCTCGATCTGCCCTTCCACGTAGAGCCTGCTGCTGAGGCCCGTCAGGGCGTCGCGTGAGGCAATCTCTTCGGCCTCCTCCAGCTTTGCTTGATAATCCGCCACCTGCTGACGGAGCTGATCGAGCACCGCCTTGCCCTCCGCGGTCATGCGGTCGATCGACGATTTCAGCTCCGCCGCGCTCTTTTCAATCGAGGCTCGAATCTCGGTGAGGTCTTCCAGGCTGGCGATGGCCTTGAGCCGTTCCGTCACGTCGGTCATCTGCCCCGCGCAGCGTTGATCGCGCGCCCCGACCGATTCGGCGGTTCGCGCCATGGCCAGCAGCATCCCTTTCACTTCGCAGGCTTTTTGCTGGTAGTGCCGGGCCGCGTCGTGGCCCCAGCCGCGCAAACGCTCGCGCACGCTGCCATCGGCCGCCGCTAATGCTGCGGGGCTCATGCCGCTGGATAAGCCGCTCTGGATTTCGACCAGGTCCCGCTTGAGACCATCTCCGACTCCCGGGCAGGCATGCAGGCTGCAGCCGCCCATTTCGAGCAGCGCGGAACCATAGGCATCGAAAACCATCGCCAACAACCCGGGTTTCCCGGGGTCCGAAGCGGCATCCGTTGGGGCCGAATCAAGGTATCTCTTGAGAGAAATCATTGCTCCCCTCGCAACTGCTGCGCACGGCTATCCCGTGCGGGGCGAAGCACGAATCTCTATCGGCAAACCGCGCAATTCGCTTCAGTCTGGTTGAAAAGCCGTCATTTGGCACGCAGAGAAGCAAAAAGTGAAGGCTCAAAGGCGGGGGCCGCGAAGGGCCTCGACGGCGGGAATTTTTCCACAACGGATTCAGTCTGTGAGACAGAATCAGGACAAGGTTACTTTTGTGTACACCAAAGTCGGTTATAGTAACTACAAAGCGCTATCGAAGTTTCCGGAAAATCATCGATTCTATCTTTAAATGATCGAAGTTGCTCAATTTTGAGTCGATGTCGCAGCGCTGTTTACGTACCTGTATGACTTATGACTGAGGTTGCCCTGGTGGATTGGAGCAAAATTCCGGATGTTGGTGCCGTGGCATTACTTACCACGGCTTTTGCGTCGTTGGCACGCCACGGTCGAAGCCCTTCCTCCGGCATCTGGCTGACCGGCTGGCTGATGATCGTCCTGCACTTTGCGGCGTTCATGTTTCTTCCCGCCCCGGGCTGGATCGGACTCGCAGCTTCGTTTCTTGGCCTCTCCGCGCTCATCTGGGCCGGCATCCTTTTCATGTGGGCGTCGGTCCCTTATCGCACTCAGTTGTCCAGCCGCTTGATGCTGCTGGTGCTATTCGCCACCAATACCTTCTACATCGGCCTCAACACCATTGCTCCCGCCGGGCATTGGCTGCTGGTTCCCGCAGCCCTGCTTTTTGGGGCCCTGCCGCTGGCGATTGCTCTTCAGGATCTGCGCAGCTTTACCGATCCGCTGCGCTGGACGCTGGTTGTTCTTTACGCTGCGCTTTCCGTTTTCCTGCTGGCGGTGGAGAGCCGGCCCGGCAACGGCTCCGACCTGGCGATGAACGGGGTCCTTTTCACCGTGTATTTCGGCTGCGGCCTTCATTTCTGGTACGCCTACAGGCGCGCGACTTCAGGCGCGCTGATCACCATTGTGGGCTTTTTTGCCTGGGCCAATGTCTTCACCATTGCGCCGCTCATGGAAGCTTACCTGCCGAATTTTCATCTGGAGAACGAAGTTTGGAATTTGCCCAAATACGTGGTTGCGGTGGGCATGATCCTCCTGCTGCTCGAGGACCAGATTGAGCACAACAAATACCTGGCCTTGCACGACGAGTTGACCGGGCTGCCCAACCGCCGCCTGTTTCAGGACCGCCTGGCCAGCGCTCTGGAGCGGGCTCGACGCACCGGATCAAAAGCAGCGCTGCTGCTGGTCGACCTGGATCACTTCAAGCAGGTGAATGACACGGAAGGACATCACATTGGCGACGTGCTCCTGAAGCACGTGAGTCAGCTTTTCATGGGGCGCATACGACGCTCCGACACCGTGGCGCGCACCGGAGGCGATGAATTTGCGGTGATTCTGGAAGAGCCTGTGAGTCGCGCCCACGCCATGCGTGTAAGCCGCAGCCTGACCGAACTGCTCGACAATCCTCTCGAACTTGAGGGTCGCATGGTGCAAATCGGCGCCAGCATCGGGATTGCTGTCTTCCCTGAAGACGCTACGGATGCCGAGGCTCTATGCATTGCCGCTGATCGGCGCATGTACGCAGGCAAACATGCTTCGAGAATGACGGCGGCGTCCATGCTGCCTCGCCCGATATCGCATCATCCGCTTTCCGCCACCGAAGCATAGTGGGGCGAACATTCCGCGGATATTTCTTCAGGGCGACTCAGCCCAAAGACAAAAGACCCGGACGATCTCGTCCGGGTCTTTACGTTGGTCTCAGGAGCGCCCGCCGCCGGGTCCGCGTCCGCCGCGACGCCGCCGCCTGCGCCGGTTGGCGCCGCCGGGAGTCCGGCCTCCGCCGCCGCCGCTATGCGACTGTCCGGCGTGGACTGGAGCGCCATCCGCACGGTTAAAGTTGGGCTCGTTCTCCTCGTCGAACTCGGCGCCGGCTTCCCCTTCAAATTCCTCGCCGCCTTCGATCAGGATGGTGCTCTGGTTCGAGTTTGGCTGGCGATCGTCGTATTCGTGGCGCGGCCGCGCCGGCGGCGCGGGCGCTGCAGACGGAACCGGCGCGGCGGGCACAAATTCTCCTGGCTCAGCCTGCGAGGTCTGCGCCAGCTTCGCCTTCTGCTCGCGAATGAGAGCCTTACGGCTCAGCTTGATGCGATTGCCCTCGATGGCCAGCACTTTCACCATCACCTGGTCGCCTTCGCGCAGCTCGTCCTTCACTTCTTTCACGCGGTGCTCAGCGATCTCAGAGATGTGCAGCAAGCCGTCGGTTCCCGGGAACAGCTCGACAAACGCCCCAAACTCGGCGATGCGCACTACCTTGCCCAGGTAGGTCTTGCCCACCTCGGGAACCGCGGTCAGATCGCTGATCATGGCCAGAGCCTTCTTCAGGCCCTCGGCATCGCTCGATGCCACGCTCACCTTGCCGGTGTCGTCCACATCGATCTTGGCGCCGGTTTGCTCCACGATCCCGCGAATGGTGGCCCCGCCCTTGCCGATCAGGTCGCGAATCTTGTCGGTGGGAATCTGCACCGTCTCGATGCGCGGCGCATACTTCGACCGCTCGACGCGCGGGCCGTCTAATTCAGCGTCCATCTTGTCCAAAAGGAAAAGCCGCCCGCGCCGCGCCTGCTCCATGGCCTGCTGAAGGATTTCACGGGTCAAGCCGCTGATCTTGATGTCCATCTGCAGCGCGGTAATTCCCTTGCGGGTTCCAGCTACTTTGAAATCCATATCGCCGTAGTGGTCTTCCGCGCCGGCAATGTCGGTGAGGATGGCATAGTCATCGCCCTCCTTCACCAGGCCCATGGCTACGCCTGCCACCGCGCCTTTCAGTGCGATGCCCGCGTCGAACAGCGCCAGACTGGCGCCGCAGACTGACGCCATCGACGAAGAGCCGTTCGACTCCAGGATGTCGCTGACGATGCGGATCGAGTACGGTGACTCGTCTGCACTGGGCAAGACGGCAGAAATGGCGCGCTCCGCCAGAGCTCCGTGTCCCACCTCGCGCCGCCCCACGCCGGTCATACGTCCTGTTTCGCCAACGCTGAAGGGCGGAAAGTTGTAGTGAAGCATGAAAGATTTTCTCTGCTCGCCTTCGTACGACTCCAGCCTCTGGCTGTCTTCCATGGTGCCCAGGGTCGCCGTGACCAGCGCCTGGGTTTCACCACGCGTGAACAGCGCCGAACCGTGGGTGCGCGGCAGCACTCCGGTCTCGATGCTGATGGGGCGAATCTCGTCGAACGCACGCCGGTCGGGCCGGATTTTCTCCTTCGTTACCTGTTCGCGGAAGAGCCGTTCGCGCAGCAATTCGTAATAGTGCGCCAGCCTTTTCTTTGCTGCCGCATCCTCGGCGGGAATCTCGGCCGTCAGCTCATCTTGGAGCTGCTTGATGAGCGCATAGCTTTCCGTCTTGCCGTGCGCCTTGGTATCGAGCGCATCCGTCAGCCGCTCGCCGATCTTGCCCTTCAGCTCGTTGTAGTATGCCTCATCGAACTCCGGAGGCGTGAACGTCCGCTTGGTTTTGCCTGCCTTCGCCACCAGGTCGCCGATGGCAGCCACAATCTTTTTGATCTGCTCGTGCGCAAACTCGATGGCGGCCAGGATGACGTCTTCTGTCTCCTCCTTGGCGCCCGACTCGATCATCACGATGCCGTCGCTGTGCCCGACCACCATGACGTTTACGGTGGTCAACGCGCGCTCAGCGTAGGTGGGATTTACCACGAACTCGCCGTTCACGCGCCCCACGCGCACGGCCGCCACTGTGGCTCCAAATGGGATGTCAGAGAGCGCAACGGCGGCGGCTGCCGCGTTGATGGCCACCACATCGGGATCGTTCTCCTTATCCGCCGAAAAAACCAGAGCGATGACCTGGGTTTCATTGCGGAAGCCGTCGGGAAACAACGGACGGATGGGACGGTCGATCATGCGCGCGGTGAGGATTTCTTTCTCGCTGGGCCGCCCTTCGCGCTTGATGAAGCCGCCGGGTATGCGCCCGCCGGCGTAGGTGTACTCGCGGTAATCCACGGTTAAGGGGAAGAAGTCAATTCCCTCCCGCGGGTCAGGGGAGGCAACGGCAGTGGCCAGCACCACGGTTTCGCCTGTACTCACTAGGGCCGCGCCAGAGGCCTGCTTGGCCATGCGTCCGGTCTCAAAAGTCAGTTGCTTGCCGCCGGTTAACTCGACGGTTACTTCATGCTTGGTTGACATAATATTGTCCTCGATTCGTATTTTTCGCTTGGGAAATTTGGATGGGGAACGCGCGCCCGTACATGTGCGTCGTCTTGAAAGGGCACGGCTTCAGTCGTGCCATAACGGGCCGCGAGAAATGGATAGGCTTTAGCCCCCGGGGGAAGCCCTTTCGCAATCTGCCGACACTTCGGCGCATCGTGCGCTGCCATGGGCAGGCTGCCGCGTGCGTTTTGGTCCGGTGTTCCTGTTCGGATGGTGACCGTGACCAGTGTCCGGTCTTGATGCTTCCGGTTCAACGGGTACTTTCTTTGATTACTTGCGGATTCCGAGTTTGCCGATCACATCGCGGTAGCGATCTGTGTCGTGCGTCTTCAGGTAATCCAGCAGGCGGCGGCGCTTGCTGACCAGCATCAACAACCCACGGCGGGAAGCATGATCTTTCTTGTGGGTTTTGAAGTGCTCGGTCAGGTCGCTGATCCGCTCGCTCAGAATCGCGATCTGGACTTCCGGCGACCCTGTGTCCGTTTCGTGGGTGCGGAAGCGTTTGATCAGGTCAGTTTTCTTTTGAGTCGCCAGCACGGCGTCGATAACTCCTCACTCTTCTCTCGTATCCACTCTTCAGTGTCTATTGAAAGAGTAACATGGAGGGCCTCTGGCGCAAAGTTCCCTTAGGGCAAAGGAAGCTGTAACGGGAATCCCCCTTGCCATCCGCCCGCATTGATTACAATTCCTTTGCCAGGCTGCGCCCGCATTTCGAGGCGCTGAGCAATCATCGGGGATCGCCATGAAAAGGCCGCAATGTTTCTCACCATTTCACGCCGTCAGTTTCTCGCCGCCGCGGGCGCAACGCTTGCGATCGCATCGAGTGCGCGTCTGCGCGCAGCGCGCACGGCTGCCTCCGATCGCATCACGATTGGAATTATTGGCTGGGGCATGATCGGCCCGGAGAACACCATAAACTTCCTGAGCTACCCTGACTGCCAGGTAGTGGCCGCCTGCGACATCGACAAGAACCGCCTGCAGATGGCGCTCGACACCGTGAACACCAAATACGGGAATAAAGACTGCGCGTCGTATCACGACTACCGCGAGTTGCTGGCGCGCAATGACATCGATGCCGTGATGATCGCGGTTCCGGATCACTGGCACGCCATCATCGCGACGGAAGCTGCCGCGCGCAAGAAAGACATCTACGGCGAGAAGCCGCTGGCGCGCACAGTCCGCGAGCAGCAGGCCATCGTGCACGCCGTGGAGCAGAACAACGTGATCTGGCAGACTGGCTCGTGGCAGCGGTCGCTGCCGACGTTCTGGAAGGCGGCGGAGATCGTGCGCAACGGCATGATCGGCGACGTGACACACGTGGAGGTCGGCCTGCCCGGCGGCCATCACGACTTCCCGCACACGCTGCCCGCGTTTCTGGCGCGGCTGTCTTCGCTCCCCAAAGACGAGACCGACCCGGCGGCGATCGTTCCCGGCACGCCGGCGTGGAATCTCGCCGTCACCGACCCTCCGGCGACGCTCGATTACGAGACCTGGATCGGGCCTTCGCGCATGGAGCCGTACATCGATGTGCGCGTTTTCCAAAACTGGCGCTGGAATTACAACACCGGCGGCGGGCAGCTGATGGATTGGATCGGCCACCACGGCGACATCGCGCACTGGGGCCTCGGCTTCGATTCGAGGGGCCCGTCCGAGGTTGAAGGCTATGGCGAATTCCCGCCCGCGCATGCCGTCTGGAACACCGCGACCAAGTACACCATCGAGTGTCTGTATCGCAAGGAAGTGACCGGCTACGCGAACGATGTGCACATGACCATTGCGGGCGGCAGCCCCGCCGTCAATATGGGAACGAAATGGATCGGCTCGGACGGCTGGGTGTGGGTGGACCGCAGCGGCTTCGACGCGTCGAATCCGAAGTGGGCGAAGATGGATTCCATTCCCGAGTCGCAGCGCAAAGTCTCGCTCTATGTATCTCCGGAGCATCGCCGCAACTTCCTCGACAGCGTGCGCTCGCGCAAACCCACCATCACGCCGGTCCAAACCGCGCACCATTCCACGATTCCGGGCCACCTGGGACTGATTTCGATGCTGGTGGGGCGCAAGATCCACTGGGATGTGGCCAGCGAAGAGATTCTCAACGATCCGGAGGCGAGCGCGCTGCTCTCGCGGCCGTATCGGGCGCCGTACAAGCTGGCGTGAGGGCGGAGAGCAGAGAACAGGGATCAGGAGTCAGGGAAAGACAACTGCAGATCCTCCGCTTCGTTCAGGATGGCAGACCTAAAGATCAAGGTGTCATTCTCCGGGGTGACCGTCTTTCGACTCCCTATTGGCTACTCCCTGTCTCACGGGCTTCCCTGCCCCACTGCCCAATAATCTGCTCTTGCCACAATGCGCGCGCCGTAATCCTGCCTGGTGCGTACGCGGATGGTATGCAGGCCCGGCGTGGGATCGGATGGGCTGAACGTAATCAGGTAACGGTTGCGCGCATCGCGCGCCGCGCCCATCACGCGCGCCTCAAACCGCTTGTCGCCGACGAAGGTTGTGTACTCGCCTCCGCTCATCACGGCAATCTCTTTGGTCACGTTTTTCTTGAAAGCGTTGACCACCGCAACCAGCGCCGAAACCATGTTCATGGTGGCTTCGTCGGGCGAGGAGTCCTTGACATCGTGACCCAGCTCGGCCAGCGCCGGCGAAAACGAGACGCTCAGTATCAGCACATCGGACTGGCCAATCTGCCGGATCAGCTGCACCGGCTTGGTGTGCCTGCTGCCGTGATCGCGCTCCTCGCTGATCAGGAGCAAAACGCGGCGAAATTCCTTGGGCTGCGTCTCCAGCAGCGTTACCGCGTAATTGATCGTGTCCAGAATGGCTGCGCCGCCATCGCCCGGCTGCAATTGCTGCAGCTTTTGGTTCACTTCGTCGCCGGCGTGTGTGTAGTCCTGGATAAGATGCGGCACGGAATCGAAGCCCACCAGCGCCACCTGGCTGCGCGGGTCGCCCAGAAACATATCGAGCAGCGGTCCCAGCCTGGCCAGCTTGTCAAACTCAAGCACGCTGGCGCCGCCCTCTTCCACGGCCACCACCAGCGCCACCGGCGCCGTATCCATCTCCTCCTGGACGCGGATCTTCTGCGGCACACCGTTGTCTTCGAGCACAAAATCGCCGGGCTTGAGGCCATACAGAATGCCGCCGCCCTTTTTTTCCACCAGCGTCGGCACCAGGACCTCTGTCGTGGTAACACGCAGATTCGGCGCTTCGCCTTGCGGGGCGGGCAACGGTTTGGGAGGCTCGGCCGGCGGCAACTGCTGCGCAAAAGCCGGCAAGGCTGTCTGCAGCAGCGCCGTCGCCACAATGAAGAGAAGCCCCCACGTCCTCATACGGCTTGGAATCGCATTGGGGGAATTTGTCACCCGCGCAAAACTTTCGCTGACCTGCCGACCCGCTGACTTGCTGGCTGTCCCTATTGGCTGCTGCCTGCCTTCTTCGCCAGACGCTGCACTTGCCCCGTCCAGGACAAAAAGCGCAGAACCTCCCAGCGCGTGGACCACAAAAAGCCCAGAACCGCTCGCGCGGTCAGCGTCTCGGCGTGCATCCCCGAATAGGTTTCAACACGCCAGCGCAGATAGGGGCTGCGCCATGGCCTGAGCCGGTATCCGCGCGTGGCATTCCAGATGAAGCGAAACGCTGAGAACATGACAACCCTCTCGCCATGAGTATAGAGAATGGGCCTGAGGTGGCGCGCCGGCCGGGTGGGGAAAACCTCAGGGCTGCAACTTGTTGAACAGGTTGTTCGATGACGATTCGAGATCGGCAATCACGTCCTCGAGCGCCGTCTGCTGCGATTCGGCCTGGGAAAGCTGGGTCGAAACCGTGGGGATGTCGGCCTGCATCAGATCGGTCTGCGCGGTAGTCAACTGGGTTTGCTCGTTGGTGGCAGCGGTCGACGCAGCGCTCAGTTGGTCGATGGAGTTGTCGATGGTCACGCGCTGCTGGGAAACGTAATTCAGCGCCGTGCTCAGCGCTTCAGTATCGCTCGCCGCCTGCTGGGTGTTGACCGTGCCGGAGGCATAGTCGGCCACCAGCGCGTTGAGTGCGCCAAAGACGCTGTTCGTCCCGCTGCCCAAAAAAATCTGATCTCCGGGGACGTTGAGCTGAATTTTCTGCCCGTTCGGCAGCTCGAGGTAATTCACATCCTCGTCGCCGCTATAGGCCGTGACTCCGGGCGAGGTGGTGTTCGACGTCGAAAAGGGCGCCGTGCCGGTCAGTCCGCCGGCAAAAATGTATTGGCCCTGATAGCTGGTGTTGGCCAGTGACTGCACTTCGTTGAGGATTCCGGCAATCTGCGAGCCCGCCGATTGCACATCGCTGGCGCTCATGGTGCCGTTGTTGGCGCTGGTGGCCAGAGAGACGGCTTGCGTCAATTCGCTCACCACGCTGCCCAGCGCCGAGTCGGCCACCTGCAGCTGGCTGGTCACCAGGCTCGAGCTCTGCGTGAACGAGTCGTCCTGCTGAATCTGGTTGAGCAGCAGAACATTCTCTCCGGCGCCCGCCGGATTCTGGCTCAGCGAGGTAATGCTCGCGCCGCTGGAAAGCTCCGAGCTCAACTGCTGCTCGTTGGCCTGCGTCTGATCGAGCGAGCTGACGAGGTTGGTAAGGTACGAAGGATCGACGCGCATAAGAATCGCTCCCAGCTACTCGTTCTTCGCCTCCAGCCCCACCGAGCCGTGGCGCGGGAGGCTTGCCAAAAACATCCCTCAGGGGCTGAAGGCCCGTTTGCTCCCTGCTGCCTAATCCCTGTTCCCGGTTTTTACGACACCGCCGTTTCCTCGCCCAGGTTCAGCGCCGAGGCCATGATGGTGTTGAGCAGCGTGAAGACCTGCGAGGCAGCCTGATAGCTGTTCTCCATCGTCGACATCGCCGCCGCCTCGTCGTTCAGGTTTACTTCTGAGATCGCGTTGTTCTGCGTCTGCAACTGGGTTACCGATGCGTTCTGCGCCGTGTTTTCGGTCTGCACCTCGGAAACGGTCGCGCCCAGCGTGGAAACAAAGTTTGAGTAGTAGTTAATCGGAGTCTGCGCGTCCACAATCTCCTGGCCTGCCAAACCGGCCATTGCGCCTGCATTTGAGTTGTCGCCCGTGCCATCGGCGGCGCCGGCCGCGGCAATCTGGTTGGGATCGGTCATCACCACGCTCATGGCGGCCGCCGCGCCGGTGACATCCGATCCCGCATCCGCTTCATTGGCCGCGTAGGTGGGAGGCGGCGAAAAGATGTCCAGCGTCATCGCGCCGGTGGTTGAGCCCGGAACCGCCGCACCCGTGTTGCCGTCCAGATCAGTGCCGGAATTGTTTTGCGCATTGACTGAAGTGGAAATGCTGTAGGCGAGCTGATTGAGCGAGCTGAGGGCGCTGGGAATATCCACGTCGCGCGCCGTCAGGTAGCCGCCCAGCTCTCCGCCGCCCGACGCCAGCTGCGAAGTGATATCCGTGCCGCCGAGAAAGAAATCCGTATTCCCGCCGACCGTTCCGGTGGTTAACTCGAAGCTCTGCCCTTCCGAGACCAGCAACTGGCCGGAAGTGGTGGTGATGGAAAGACCGTTGTTCTCCGTCGTGACCTGGTTGATGCCGATCAACTGTGAAAGCTGGCTGATATCCTGCTGGCGCTGATCCTCGAGCGTTCCCGCATCCGAGTCCGGCGAAGTGGATTGAATTTGTACATTGAGCTGCGCGATCGCGCTGGTAAGCGAGTTCACCTGGGTGGCAACGCCCGACGCTTCCTGGTTGATGGATGCACTCTGCGCATTGAGGCTGTTGGCCGCGCTGGAGATGTCGCCGGCCAGCGTGGATGCCGACGAGAGCACCTGCTCGCGCAACGAATTGTCAGTGGGATCGCTCTCGAGCGACGAAAACGAGTCGAAAAAATTCGCGATATCGCTGCCGATGTCGCCGGCTGTCGAGCTCGAAGACGAGTCCGAAGCAGGCGTAAACAGGGCCTGAATGTTGTTGAGCGCCGTAAGCCGCGTGCTCGAGGCTGACGCCAGTTGCTGCTGCTGATCGAGCCGCGCCTCGAGCACCAGGTCGCGTTGCGATGTGGCGCCGGTTTCCGTCACTCCGCCGCCTACCTGGGTTCCGTCCACGTCGATCGCCGCATTCTCCTGCCAGTCGGGCGCCTCCTCGGTGTAGCCCGTGGTATTGGCGTTGGCCACATTGTTGGCCACCACATTCAAAGCCGCCTGGTCGGCGTCGAGAGCGCCAGTGGCGATGCTCAAAGCGGAGTTAATGGTCCCCATGACCGCCCTCACTCCCCGGGGTCGCGCCGCCGCGCGCCTGGCGCTCGCTGTATTCGAGCTGGCCGGCCCGCATCACGCGCAGCCGGTTCATCACTCGCAAGTTGGCCCGCGTGGCGTCTAGAACCCGGGCAAAAACGGCCATGTCGGCTTGAGCTTCCTCAGCCTCAGACGCCAGCTGCTTGCGATCGTCGGGCGTCAAGAGATGCAAATCCCGATTGAGTGCCTGGCAGGAGAGCGCCAGCTCCTGCAGCCGCGCCCGATCCAGCCGCGCCAGAGCCCGCGACGCATCGGCGACCAGCGCCTTCAGCTCGGGATGGATGAGGCGCTGTTCCTGTGCCTCCATGGCTGCCCTTCTCTGCCGGCTACTGCGCGCCACCCAGCATGGAATCGATGACCTTAGAGGCCACCGCCGACGCCGGCACACTGTAGGTTCCGGCAGCCAGCGCCGCCTGCACCGCCGCGACCTTGTCCGCGCGCACCCCTTCGCTCGATGCCGATTGTGAGATCTCGTTGGCTGCACTGCTCAGCGTCGCGCTGTCGCCGTCCAGCGCGCTCGATGTCTGCACCGTCGCGCTGCTCTTGCCTTGCGGTGTAGAGGGAGCCGGCTGATTGATCCCCAGCAGCGAACTCAACCCGTCCAGGCTATTGCGAACATCCATACGCATTGCTCCTTAAAGTGTTTTATCGGCGGACTCTCTCATCACTTTAGTCATTCAGAGGCTTTCATCCCGTTATTCCGGTGCGGATTTCCGGTTACGTTCCCGCTTGCGTGCCGGTTACCGGAATGGGAGAGTTCCTGGACAATGCGGTCAGCGATGCCGAAACCTCCGCGCTGGCTCAAGGCCTGGCCCAGCGCCTCGGAGGCAAACTCGGCGAGCGCTCCGCCCGAGCCCGCACCTCGGTCTGAGTCGCCGTCCTCAGTCCCGGTGAGCGCATCGCCATCGGTCATCGGCTTCAGCAGCTCTTTCATCATCTGCCCTTCAAATTCGTGCGCCGCCCGCACCAGCCGCGTCGCCGGCGCAGCCGCCTGGCTCGCGTTTGCCTCTGCTCCGATGGCCCCAACCTGCATGCCGTGTTCCCTCACTCCCTGGTCTTGAACCTTTCCGATTCTCCTCAATACGGCCCTCGAAAAGGCATCCCTCGGCGGCGAAAGCCGTGCCCTTTCAAAGCAGCCTTCAACGCCGATTGTTCCGTAGCGCGCCCCCGGTTTCTCGGCCCCTTGCTCCCTGGCTTTCTGTTCCCCGTTGCCTGTTCCCTGTTGCCTGCTTTACAGCACTTCCAGGTCGGCATCGAGCGCCCCGGCCGCTTTCATAGCCTGCAGAATGGAGATCACGTCCCGCGCTCCCGCGCCCGTGCGCTGCAATTCCTGCACCAGGTCCTCCACCGTGGCGCCCTCCTTCAACTCGATGCGGTTCACCGGCTTGTCCTGCGCCTCGACCTCGGTCTGCTGGACCACCTGCGTGGTTCCCGAGGAGAGCGGGCCGGGCTGCGAGACCTCCACCTTCGAGATCACATTCACGCTCAGTCCGCCGTGGAGGATGGATACCGGTTCCAGCCGCACCGTGCCCCCGATGACCACCGTCCCGGTGCGCTCGTTCACCACCACGCGCGCCCGCGGATAGACCTCGATCTCCACGCCCTCAATTTTGTCGAGCAATGCCGCCATGTCCTGGCCGGGCTGGGCGGTAACCTCCACGCGCCGGCTGTCGACGGCATGCGCCCGCGCGGTGCCCAGCGCCTGGTCGATCGCGGCCGCCATTCCTTGCGCGGTGTGAAAATCGGCGTCGTTCAGCACCACGCTCACGGTACGCATCAGCTTCAGGTCAAGCGCTGCAGAGCGCTCCACCAGCGCACCGCCGGGGATGCGCGCCGTGGTGGGATGATTGACTTGCTTGGCATTGCCTCCCGCAGTGGCCGTGTATCCGCCCAGCACCAACGCACCCTGCGCCTGAGCATAAATCTGGCCGTCCGGGCCGTAGAGGGGCGTCATCAGCAGGATGCCGCCTTCAATGGAGCGCGCATCGCCGGCCGACGACACCGTCACATCCATCTTGTAGCCGGGAGGGCTGAAAGGCGGTAGCGTCGCCACAACAAAAACCGCCGCCATATTCTTCACCTGCATGTTGCTGGCGCTCTGCGATCCGGATTGCGGCACGGTGATGCCCATCCGCTCCAGGGCCGAAACCAGCGTCTGCGCGGGAAAGACGGTCTGCGAGCTGTCGCCCGTACCTTTCAGTCCGACCACCAACCCATAGCCGACCAGCTGGTTATCGCGAATGCCTTCGATGGTCGCGACATCCTTGACGCGCGACCGGCGCCCGGGCTCCTGAGGGCGAAACTCGCCGATGACGAGCAGCCAGAGCACGGCTACCGCCAGGTAAAACCAGAAGGTCCGGTCCGGCCGGTGCTTCCAAGGCTCCGGAGGCGCGGCCGCCTGCGGCACCCGGTTGCCCGCGGCTTGCACGGCGACGCCCATCAGAACACCACCAGCTTTTCCAGCCACCGCACCAGCGGATTCTGCCGGTAGGTGGAATCGTTGACGATTCCCTTTCCCGTCACCTCCAGCTCCAGATCGGTCATGGCCGTCGACAGCACCTGGTTCTGACTGCTCACGTCCTCCGGCCGCACCAGACCGCGCAGCGTGATCAGTTGCGTTTGCTGGGAGAAGGTGAGCTGCCGCGTGGCCTGCACTACCAGCATCCCGTTGGGCAGCACGTCCATCACCTCGGCGCCGAACGTAGTGGCCAGACTCGAGTCGGTGGTGCTCTGGCCCTGCGCCGAGAGGCCCGAGGCGGCGCTGGCGCCGAGCAGGTTCTGCATGCTGTTGGAGGCCTTGAGCGCGCCAAACAGTGAGGTGATCCCCGAATTGGCATTCGAAGCGCGCGTGTTTTTCACCTGCCCATCGGTCGACGCGGTCAGGCTTTCGCCCACCACGATCATCACCACGTCGTGGACGCGAAAGGCCTTGACGTCGGTGCCTAGCCGCACCAGCTGCCCCTGCGCGCTCCAGATCGAACCCGGCGTCCGCACCTCGGCCGCCTGCTGGGCCTGCACCTTGGCGATGTACGACCGCAGAGCCTCTTCAGGCGGCGTGGCTTTGCCGGCGGCCGCATCCGCAGCATGTTTCCGGGCCAGCGCTGCTGCCGGCGCCAGGGCAGCGCACAGCAGCAGAAGGGCGCGGCAAGGCAAACTCATCCTCATCGCCAGGCCTCGCTTCCGGTTTCGATTTGCGGGGCAAACACCGCGCGTCTGGCGCCGACCGCCACCACGCGCACCACTTTGCCGCCAATCTTCAAACGCGCCTGGAACTGGGCTCCCACCACGGCGCGGCCCAGCGCGGTGGCTTCCAAACGCACATCCACTACGGCGGTGTGCTCCTCCACAACCAGTGCGTCGCCGGCATGAATCACCGGCCGCGAAGAGGGCGCATCCCAGCTCGGACTTGCTGCTTGCGGCTTTTCGGCCGTTGCACTGCGTCCCAGCCCCGGCCCCGCAGCCAGGACCAGCCGTCCCGGGCCTGCGCGATCGGCCGCGCCGCGGAGAAGGAGCCAGCGATCTCCCGTGCACGGATCGTCGATTTCCCTGACCACCTCACCCCTGGGCTCGGCCGAGACAGCCGGCGGCGCGCCGGCATGGGGCGCGGCATCGGGCACGGGCGCGGGAGTGCGCGAAGACTGCGCCGCAAGGGCCGGCGTCGATGCCGCCAGCAGCATTACGGCGATGCGAGTTGAGCCCATCCCGAAAGGCATCGTTGCCGCCTTTTCCCCGCACCAACTCTTCAACCAACTCCTCGACATCAATGCGTCATGTTGTTGACTTGCGAATACATATCGTCGGCGGCCTTGATGACCTTGGAGTTCGATTCGTAGGCCCGCTGGGCCAGCACCATCTGCACGAATTCCGTCACTACATCCACATTGGAGTTTTCGAGATAGCCCTGCTGCAACGTGCCCAGCCCTTCTGAGCCGCCTGGATTTCCCAAAACCGGATCGCCGGAGTTCAAGGTGGCCTGCAGCAGGTTGTTGCCCATGCTCTCGAGGCCGCCCGGATTGGGGAAAGTGGCCAGTTGAATCTGCCCCAGCTGCGACGGGTTCTGCTGGCCTGCCAGGGTGGCGTTCACGACCCCGTATTGCGTGATCGTCACGGCCGTAGCATTGGTGGGAATGGTGATGGTGGGAATCAACGGATTGCCGTTGGCATCCACCATCGTGCCCTGGTTGTTCAGTTGAAACTGGCCGGCGCGCGTGTAGGCAATGCTACCGTCGGGCAACTGGATCTGAAAGAAGCCCGCTCCCTGGATGGCGAGATCGAGAGGATTGTCGGTCTCGTTCAGCTCGCCCTGGGTATTGATGACCTCGGTCGCCGCCGGCTTAGTCCCCAACCCGATCTGCAGCCCTGCCGAGATCGTGTTCTGGCTCTGCGCCGCGCCGGGGGTCACCAGGTTCTGGTACACCATGTCCTGGAACTGCAAGCGCAACTGCCGGAACCCCGTGGTTGACGAGTTGGCCAGGTTGTTGGCAATGGTGTCGAGATTCAATTGCTGCGCGCTCATGCCGCTGGCGGCGGTGTATAAGGCTCGAATCATCGTGACTCCTCCGGTACTGGGAGCAGGACAGTCCCTTATCCCCAGCCCCTAGTCCTCACTCTCTGCGTCCCTCACACTTTGGGCAGATCCTCGGTGGCAAACTTGTTGAACTCGGTGTGGAAGACGGTGAGCGCGCGCTGCATCATCTCCGCCTGGCGCTGCATCATCACCAGATCGAGCGAACCCTGCACCACGTCCTGATTGGCTGCCTCCACGGCTCCCTGGTGCACCGAAGCGTCTTTGGCGGGCACGGCGGTCACGCCCTGGGGCGCAAGGTAGCGATTGGCGCCTTCCGGCGTAAGCTCGGTGCCCGCGGGGAATGTCACCACTCCCACCGTGGCCACCACACCGCCCGCCACCGAGATCGATCCATCGCTGCCCACCGCGACGTCGCCGGGCGGGAGCAGAATGGGCTGGCCGGCCGCGGTCAGCACCGGCTCGCCGGCCTCGGTCACCAGCCGCCCATCCTGGGCGCGGTGAAAGCTGCCGTCCCGCGTATAGCGCACGCCGTTGGGCGTCTGCACCATGAAGAAGCCCTGGCCTTCAATGGCCATATCCAGCGGATCGCCGGTCTGTTCCAGTGCGCCCTGCGCCATGCTCAGCCGGTCGCCGCCCAGCAGGCCGTAGTTGTTCACCGTCTGGCCCAGCTGGGAGTCGAGCGCATCGGGCCCCAGCAGTACTGATCGGAAAAACTCGCGCTCGGCGCGATACCCCGGCGTCTGCGCATTGGCCAGGTTGGCCGCCGCCGTGTCCAGAGCCTGGGTGCGCGCCACCAGTCCGGTCATCGCCGCGTAATAGCCGCTGTCCATCGCGGAGAAGGTTGCTGCAGAAAGGGTGCCGAAGGGAGGCGGGGAAGATTAGAAGGAATTAGCGTAAGAAATCGAGGCCCAAAGCGCGCCCACCTCAGACAATGTAAAGAACCTCGGGCGCATCAACGAATGTTGGAGCTGCGTTCACCGGCTCTCCACTGGAAGCAGAGGCCGAAGCCATCGGGGTCCCGGAAATACATCTGCTTCATGCCGTAGGGCGCCACCTTGGGAGGGCGGTCGATGACCACGCCGCGTGCGGTCAGCTCCGCATAAGCTTGATCGACGTCGGAGCAGCCGAAGAAGAGGCAGGTATCGCGATGCCCGCGCTCAAGCAGGTGCTCCTCGCGCGTGGGCCGTTCGTCGTCGCATTCGTAGACGTCGTTCAGCATCAGATCGGCGCCGCCGAGGCGCAGCCAGCACCAGTGGAAGCGGTAGGGATCGTCGCCGCCGCGGTGCGGGGAGTGGTCCACCAGCGTGAAGCCGAGCTGATCGATGTAGAAGCGCAGCGAGGCCGGCATGTCGTAGACCTCGAAATAGGGACAGAGGCTGCGGACCTCAAAAGGCATACGCACTCCTTGGCTGCGCATTCCAGTTTAGGCTGTCCTGGCGATTTGGCGGATCAGGGTGCGCAGAGGCGCGCGTTCGCGAGCTAGCGGGGCGCGCGACCGGCGGGTGACCGGCGAGGCGGCGTTCGGGTTCCTCTACCTGGTTCCCATGCCGATGATCGGCAGCGCCTGGATCCTGTTCGCGCCGGGGCAGGCGTGTTCCGGCCACCGCGAAGCTACTGCAAACCGTCGCAGACGATGGTGACTCCGAACGTTTCTTCGCCGAAGCGGTAGACGTGGTGCACCTGAAACTCCGGAGCCTGCACGTGTAGGTTGTAATCGCGGCCGGTAATGACCGCCGGGATCGACAGGCCGCAGTTGGCAGCAAGCTCCGGTACCTTGCCCTTCCAGGCCCCGGCCAGCATGTTGCAGATCTCGCCCAGGCCGTCTTTCACGGTATCGTCGACCTGGCTGAATTCCATGCCCGTCATGTGGGCCACCATCTTCATGGCCGTCCCGGCTCCCGAGCGCAGAACACAGGCTCCGCTGAGCAGGCCGCCAAAGCCCACCACTGCGGTCACCGACTCTTCATCTCTGACCTCGGGCCCGGTATGGCCTGCGCACTCGATGCCCAGCATCAGCCGGAAGACTTCTTCCACGCTTGCATCCAGGTTCCGCGGGTCCGAGACCCGTTGCACGGATTCACGCAACGATACCGCCATGGATCGCTCCCCTTCTTCTGCGCCGCCGCGCCTGCCGGCCACGGCGGCCGCACGCACTCCGTTCAACCACATGGGTGCCCCTCTGCGCAAAAGCCCAACGAAACTCCACCGCGCGCCAACGCCCTTCTGCCGGCCAATGCCCTGCCCCGCGCCGACGCCCATCTGCCGGCCGAGGCCCTGCTGCGCGCGGCATAGCAACTCGCGTGTTCAAGCCGCCCGCACCAGAGGCAGCACCCGCTCCTTGATTTGCTCGGCGGTGAAGGGCTTGCGAATGTACCCGCGCGCGCCCGCCTGGATGGCCTGCTTGACGTGTTCCTCGCTCGATTCGGTGGTGATCATCACCACGGGAACCCCCGACGCCAGATTCTGCGCGCGAATCTGGCGCAGGAACTCCAACCCATCCATCACCGGCATGTTGATGTCGGAAAGAATCAGATCGATCGGCTGGGCTCTCAACAATTCCAGTCCTTCACTGCCGTTGCCGGCCTCGTGCACCACCTCGAGATCCAAGCCGGCCTGGCGCAGCGCACGCTCGACGATCTTGCGCATTACCGAGGAATCGTCAACGATCAGGGCGCGAATTTCGCTCATGCCCAAGCTCCCTTGAAAAACCTATCGGCGGTTTCGCCGGAATCATGAGACCGGCTCCAGGACTGGTTGCATACTGATGCGAGTGAAAAACATCTCTCAGGGCTAAAGCCCCAATGTTTATGCGGCCTTTTGCGGCACGACTGAAGTCGTGCGCTTCAAAGCGGATTTATGCAACCGGCTCTAGGTTCTCCATGCCCGCGCGCCCCGCGGGAAAAGCCTCCGTCCGCCGCTCAGTGCATGCAGGTCGAGCCAATCACGTCGCGAATCGAGCCCAGCTCCGGCACGGGCCCGCGCTGCGGGCGCAGCCACAAACGCAGCCACAGGCAATCGTGCACGCGCGCCAGACGCGACTCGACAGGGCGCGTCTGCTCCAGGATCCTGGTCAAGGCGCCGGCCAGAATGGAATCGGAGGCGGCGTCAATCAGCTCCAAAGCAGGAAAGCGCGCTTCGAGCATGCGCGCATGCGCCGACCGGAAACGCGACTCCTTCACCAGGGCGCCTTCGACGCGCAGCCCCGTGATCCGCTCCACCGCCAGCGCCAGAGCCGGATCGATGCGATCCTCGAAGCCCAGGTAAAGAATCTTTCCTGCGGCCACGCGCAAGGGAAGCGCGCCATAGGCATCGACCAGCAGCCGCGGCAAGAGCGCGCTGAGTGCTTCGGGGTGCTGGGACTCGATTTCCAGCACCGGGCAACCCCACTGCAGGCCCAAAGCCCGCGTCACCTGCTCTTCGCTGGCGGCTTCCAGGCGCACCAGCCATTCTCCCAGCCTGCCAAATCCCGCCGCGCGCTGCCGGCCGAGGGCCGCGCGCAAATCCTTCTGCGTAATCCAGCCCTGCTCCATCATGGCCAGGCCCAGGGGAATGCGGTGGCGGTAGCCATCCCGCGCCCGGGCCGCCGCATCCATTTCGCGGCGCACGGCAGCTTCGACCTGCGCTTTGGTGCACTCCTCGGAACAGCACCACCCGGACTCGAAAACCGGCGCCGCATGACTGCGCCACGGGCGCAGCCATCCATAGCCGCAGGCGGGATTGGCGCAAGTGCGAAAGATTCCCACCCAAAGGCCGGCCGGTGTACGGCCCGGCCAGGCGAGCGCAGCCGAAGGGTTTTGCCTGTCGCGCACCGCTCGGGTTCCGGCTGTGCCGCTCGCCGCCGCTGCCGCAGAGCGCCTCAGAAGAGGCATCGGATGCTCTCCAGCCGCTTGCGGGGCACGGCTACCTCGGTCACGCGCAGCCCGAAGTTGCCGTTGACCAGCACCACGTCGCCCCGCGCCACAATCTTGTCGCCCACAACCAGGTCCACGGGATCGGAGACATGACGATCGAGCTCCACCACATCGCCCGGCCCCAGCTCGAGAATCTCGCCCAGAGGCATCTCGCGCGAGCCAAAACGCAGCGTGGCTTCGAGCTCGACGTCCAGCAGCAACTCGAGCCCGGAGCTCAAAGCGGGGGGCGCGGTGTCGTCCGCCGGCCGGGCTGCGGGTTGCGGAGCGCACGTTGCGCCCGCCTCCACTGCCTGCGTCAGGCGCACTTCGTCCTCGACCAGCAGAGTCCAGGTGCGCTCACCCGCGCGCAGATGAAACGTGCGGGTAGGTTGCTTGAGCTCGGTGATCTCCACGCATGCGGCGACCTGGCATTTTTTGCCGGTCTGGGCGAGCAGCTCGCCGCAGGCGGCATCGAAGGTCTCGCGCAGCAGCTCCTTCCAGCCGCTCTTCTGATCCTGCCCCTCGCCCACCAGCGGCGTCTCCAGAGCCGCACCTTCGACGAGCACGGCAAAGCGGCCCTCGGCATCGCCCGCTAAATCGGCGGCAAAGCCAAACGCTCCGGCCGGCAGAGGCGCCGCGAGCGCCTCTGCCAGCTCCGGCTCGCCGGCCAGGGCCTGCGCAAACAAAGCCGAGGCTACGCTGACCCAGCCATCGCAGTAGGTTCTCATGGCCGGCCCTCGGCTCGCGGCAGAGCGCGCTCGATCGATGCCGCGCGGTGAACGCCGTGGCGCATGGCGCGGGCCAGCGAGAGGGGCTGGCCTCCGACGCGCCACTCGGAGAGCACGCCGGCGCCCACATCGAAACGCAGCACATAACCGGGTTTCAGCTGTTCCAGCGCGCCGGCTGCCAGAGGCACTCTGGGCAGTTGCAGCGAACAGCCAAAACGGATGCGCCGCGCCAGCGTTTCCATGTGCGTCCGCGCATCCGGCGCGTGACGGCGCCGCCGGCCCCAGTCCGTGGTCAGCCGCCGCAGGATGGTGTTGGCCACGACCGCGGGAAACGCCAGGTTCAACAATCCCGAGCTGTGCGGCATGCGGATTTCGAAGCTCAGACAAAGCGTCTTCTCGGTGACCGCGATGATGCGCCCCACCTGGGTCTGCATCTGGCGGCGCTCGAAGTTGAAGCTGAGGCCCACCGGCTGCCAGGCCACCGTCAGCTCGCGGCACACCACCTCCGCCACGCTGGCCAGAATCGACTCCTCGATGTCAGTAACTTCGCGCAAAGGGCCGTCCTTGCCGCCGCCGCCCAGAAGCAGATCGATGATGGGCGGCGCCAGCCCCAGATCCAGTTGCAGCACCGCCGCGGCGCCCAGCGGCTCCAGCCGCACCGAAGCCACGTAGCTGATCTCGGGAATGCGCAGCAGAAACTCGTTGAACTGGATCTGCTCGGCCGAAACCAGGTTGACCTGGAAGCGGGTGCGCAGCCATGCGGCCAGGTTGTGGGTAAGATTGCGCGCGAACAGATCATTCAGCATGCTGATGGCGCGCAGCTGCTCGTTAGAGATCTGCCCCGCCGACGCGAAGTTGTAGGGCAGCACCTTGGCGCGCACCTCGTTTTGGGCCGCATCCGGTCCACTCGAGCGCGCAGCCTCGAAGAGGGCGTCGATTTCATCCTGCTTGAGGGTTTTCTCGGTCAAGATTGGTTCCCCTTCGCGGTCCATCTCCAACGCGGGCAGCTTCTGTCCCCGCCTCGCTCCCGCGCGTCATCTCTTCCCCCGGCTACTTCCTCCGCGCCTTGGCCTCCGGCAGGCCGTGCCCGGCCAGGTCGCGCAAGGCGGCGCGCAGATGCACCACCGCCGAGGCGTGCACCTGCGACACGCGCGACTCCACCACACCCAGCGCCAGGCCGATCTCGCGCATGGTCATCTCTTCGTAGTAATTGAGCGTCATCACCAGGCGCTCGCGGTCGGGCAGGTGCGCGATGGCGTCGGCCAGCCGCTCCTGGAGCTCGCTGCGCAGGCAGCGGAAGAGCGGATCCTCCTCCGGCCGTCCCGGCACATAGGCCATCTCTTCTTCTCCCGAGCTCTCGTTGCGCTCCGCGTGCAGGGTGCCGATCTCCAGGCCCTTCAGGTCGCCCAGCAGCTGCTGGTACTCCTCGAGCTCGACGCCCATCTCGGCGGCAATTTCGTTTTCTCCGGGCGCCCGGCCCAGGCGCGCGGTCAGCACGCGAATGGCTTCCTCCACGGCGCGGCCTTTGCGCCTGAGCTCGCGCGGACTCCAGTCGAGCGTGCGCAGGCTGTCGAGAATGGCGCCGCGGATGCGGAACTGCGCGTAGCTGCGGAACTGCACCTTCTTAGCGGGATCGAATTTGGCAAAGGCGTCCATCAAACCCACCACGCCCGCCGAAACCAGGTCCTCGATGTCGACGTGCTGGGGCAGACGCTCGTGAATGCGCCGGGCCAGAAATCGCACGATGGGCAGATGCTCGAGCAACACCCGCTCCTGCTCGCTGGTGAGGGCCGCCGCCGCGGCTGCCGGTGGCGGATACCCGCCGGCCGCCGTGCGACGCGCCGGCCGTGGCGCTCTGGCTGCGGTCGCCGCTTCAACTCCCATGGTTTTCCCTTTCCCCAAACTCACGCGCCGGCGCTCGGCCGAGCCGCCGAACTTTCAGGCCCCGCCGCCCTCGCTCCCGCCGCCCTCGCTCCCGGGCCCACCCCAGGCCTGGCCGAGGTCAGCGCACCGTGCTCTCGGAACGGACCGTGCCCACGGGGCGCAACCGGATCTCGGGCGGCAATTCGCTGGCCGCAACCACAGCCAGGCGCGGCAACACCGGCTCCAGCCAGCGCCTGACGTGGTAGCGCGCCGGACTGGGGCACAGGAGCACGGGTGGGGCCGCAGAAGAGGTTGAGCCGATAAGGGATCTCACAGAATCGGCGAGGCGGCGCAGCAGCGGCGTGGCGGAAGGCGCGGCCCCCAGCAGGCGCTGGCCGGTTTCCGGCGACAGGGTGGCCAGGATTTCTTCTTCGAGAGCGGGGTCGAGCAGCAGCACCGGCAGCTGGCCGTCGGCGTCGAGCAGCGGCCGTACCAGCCGGCGGCCCAGCGCCTGGCGCGACGCTTCCACCAGCGCGACGAGAGTTTTGTTCACCGGAGCGGTCTCGAGCAGCGCCTCCAGAATCGTGCCCAGATCGCGGATGGAGACGCGCTCGCGCAGCAACTGCTCCAGCACCCGGGCCACCTCGCCCAGCGTCAGCAGCTTGGGCACCAGCTCTTCCAGCAGCTTGGGATGCGATTCGTTGAGGGCGTCGAGCAGGCGCTTGATCTCCGCACGTCCTAAGAGCTCCCATGCATGCTGGCGGACGAGCTCGCCCAAATGCGTGGTGATCACCGTGACCGCGTCCACCACCGAGTAGCCGGCGGCGATGGCCTGCTCCTCGAGCGCGGGCGCGATCCAGATGGCGGGAACGCCGAAGGCCGGCTCGCGCGTTTCTTTGCCCGAAAGAGCGCGGCGGCCCGGCTCGCCCGAAACCGCCAGCAGGTGCGGCCCCTCGGTCTGCCAGCGTCCGATCTCAATGCCGCGCAGCGAGACCACGTACTCCCGCGGCTTCAAACGCAGGTTGTCGGAGATGTGCACTGCGGGCACCAGAAAACCCATCTCGCCGGCCAGGTGCCGGCGCAGAGCGCGCACGCGGCCCAGCAGTTGCCCGCCCTGCTTCTTGTCGACCAGCGGAATCAGCTGGAATCCGATCTCGAGCGTCAGGTCTTCCAGGCGGAGCAACGCCGCCATGTCGGGGCCTGCGGCCTTTTGCTTCTCGGCGGGCGCCGACTCCGCCGCCGGCGCGATCGCGGCCTGCGCGGCGATGCGCCGCGCACCTGCGAACAGTCCTCCGGCCACGGCCAGAAACGCAATCTTGGGCAGCCCTGGGATGAGGCACATGCATGCCGACACGGCACTGGCCATGTAGAGCGTGGCCGGCCGGCCCAGAAGCTGTTGCCGGATCTCGCCGCCCAGCATGGCGGCCGAGTTGGCGCGGGTGAGCGTGATGCCTCCGGCAACGGATACCAGCAGCGACGGAATGATGGTGACTAGGCCGTCGCCCACGGTCAGCACGGTATAGGTGCGCGCGGCTTCGGCGAGCTCGATGCCCTGCTGCAGCGTGCCGATCAGCAGGCCGGCGATGATGTTGATGGCGGTAATCAGGATGGTGGCAAGAGCATCGCGCTGGTTGAAGCGTGCCGCTCCATCCATGGCGCCATAGAACTCGGCTTCGCGCGCGATGGCCTGGCGGCGCCGCCGCGCCTCGGCCTCGTCGATCAGGCCGGCATTGAGGTCGGCGTCGATGGCCATCTGCTTGCCGGGCAGCGCATCCAGGGTGAAGCGCGCCGTCACTTCGGCGGTGCGCACGGCGCCGTGCGAGACCACCAGAAACTGGATCGCCACCAGGGCCAGAAACAGCACGAAGCCGACCACGTAGTTGCCGCCCACGACAAACTGGCCGAAGGCCTCAATCACCTTGCCCGCCGCCGCCGTTCCCTCCTGGCCGTGGAGCAGAATGCGCCGGCTGGACGCGATGTTGAGCGAGAGCCGGAAGAGGGTGAGCAAAAGCAGCAGGGTGGGAAAGACGGAAAGCTCGACGGCGCGGCGAATCTGCACGGCGGAGAGAAAAACGATGGCCGATGCCGCCATGGAGAGCGCCAGCAACAGGTCCAGTCCCGCGGCGGGCACCGGCACCAGCATGACGAAGATCACGCCGATGGCCGCCAGCGGTAGCATGTAGTCGCGCAGCCGCTGCCAGATGGAGTTTCGCGCCGGGATGGTTGCTGCGGGCAACGTGGCCGCACTCATGACAAATCTCCTCCAAAACCTGAAGGCGTGGAACGCCCGAAACCAGAGACCGCGGAGCGGGCCTCGCGCATCTTTCGCTCGCGCAACTCGGCTTCCACGCGCTGGCGGTAGAGATAGGCCAGAATGGCGGCCACCGCGGCATACAGTTCGGCCGGAATGGCCTGGCCCACCTCGACGGTGCGGTAGAGTGACTGGGCCAGCGGCGGATTCTCGACGAGGGGCACGCCCGCCCAGCGCGCTTCCACTTTGATCTCTTCGGCCAGCAGATTGCGCCCCTTGGCCAGCACTTTGGGCGCCTCCATGGTGACGAAGTCAAAGCCCAGGGCCACGGCGTAGTGGGTGGGATTGGTGACCACCACAGCCGCTTTGGCCACGTCGGTCTTCACCCGGCGGCGGCGCATCTGGCGCTGCAGAGCGCGAATGCGGCCGCGAATCTGCGGGCTGCCTTCGGTCTCCTTGAACTCGTCGCGCAGATCCTGGCGGCTCATCTTCAGCCGCGACTCGCGGCTCTGCCACTCCACCAGGTAGTCGATGGCCGACCAGGCAAACAGCAGCCACGCCGCGGCCAGCAGCAGCCCGTAAATGTCGTGGCCCAGCTGCTCGAGGCGCGCGGAGGAGAACGGCGGAATCTCCAGTTGCCGTGCGATGCGCTGGACGGCGAAGACGGCCAGAAATGCCGCCGGGATAAGCGACTTGCCCAGCCGCGCCGCGGCGCGCAGCGAGAACAGGTTTTTCAGATTGGCCACCGGGTTGATGCGCTCCAGCTTGAATTGGACGGCGCCGCCGTGCACGCTCACGCCTCCGGTCTGCGCCATGGCTGCGCCCAGCGCCGCCACGGCCACCATGGCCATCACCGCGGCCATGGGAGCCAGAACGCCGATCATCAGCCGGCGCATGGCAATGAGGGTAGGGGCAAGCGTCTGCGGCTCCCAGCGCGGGGAGGCGCCCAGGGTGAGAAATCCGGCGAACGCCTGGCGCCACGCCGCCATGGTTGGCCCGGCCAAAAGCCCCAGTGCGATCACGCCGGCCAGGGTTCCCGCCGCCCCCGTCAGCTCGCGGCTGTGCAGGATGTCGCCTTCCTTGCGCGCTTTTTCGCGCCGGTGCTCGGTGGCCTGTTCGGTGCGCTCGCCGGGCACAGTTCAGCCTCCGAATCCGGTTGGGGCGGCCGGTATGGCGATCAGGCGCCCGGCCATGTCGACCAGGCTGGCGAAGCGCGCCTCAATGAAGCGCGGCCACAGCGCCAGCGAGCCGGTCAGGATCACGAACCCGGTGAGCGTCTTCATGGGAACGGTGAGCATCATGACCGGCAGTTGCGGGCTCAACTTGCCCAGCAGGGCCACGGCAATTTCCACCAGCATGGTGGCTGCCAACACCGGTGCGGCCAGCTCCAGCGCGGCCAGAAACACTCCGGATGCCGCCTGCACCAGCGCCAGAGCCGAAGGACGCAGGAGAGCGAAGCTGCCCAGCGGCACGGCGCGAAAGCTGCGCACCATGGAGGCCAGCAGAATCCGGTCGAGGCCCGCGGTGATGACCACCAGCGTGCCCATGAGCTGAAAAAGATCGCCCAGAAGCGGCGTCTGGATGGCCGACGCCGGGTCCATCAGATTCACCAGCGAGAAGCTGAACTGCAATCCCACGATCTGCCCGGCAAAGAGCAGCATCTCGTTCAGCAACGCCAGCGAAAGCCCGTAGACAAGCCCCACAGCGAGCTCGCCCACCATGGCCGAAAAGGTGATCGAGGCATGCGCGCTGGGCAACGCGGCCACCAGCGGCGCCAGCAGAAACGCCACCGCGCCCACAAAGACGGCTTTGGTGCGAACAGGCAGCGCCGTAGAGGAGAAAAACGGTGCGAAGGCCACCATCCCGCTCACCCGCACCAGGGCCAGCGTCAGCGCGCTTAAGAATGTCGGCCAATCGGTCATGGATGCCTCAAGCGGCGTTCGTGGTGTTTGCGATGTGAGCGGAGTTAGGGATTTCTGACTCCGCTATCACGCGCAAGCGCGGCCAACCCGGCTCGCTCCGCTCACCCCAGGTAGCGCCGGAAGTCGCCGAACAGCAGCCGCGTGTAGCTGGCCAGCCGCTCCAAAAACCAGGGCATGCCGGCCAGCAGGATGAGCGCGATGAGGGCCAGTCGCGGCACCGAGGTCAGCGACTGCTCCTGCAGGCTGGTAAGGGTCTGCATCAGGCTCAACGCAAAACTCAGTGCCGCGGCCGCAATCAGAACCGGCGCCGCCACGATCATGGCTTCGCGCATCAACTGGCGCATCAGCTCCGCCACCAGGTCGGGAGTCATGGTTCTCCTCTCGAAGATTCGTCCACCACGCCGGGAGTCATGCGTCTCCTTTCAGAAATTTGGGTCGTGGCGCCGCGCATCATGGCCCTCTTTCAAAAGCTGCGCAGCAGCGAGTTGGCCAGCAGGTTCCAGCCGTCCACCATCACAAACAGCAGAATCTTGAGAGGTGTCGACACCACCACGGGCGGCAGCTGGAACATGCCGATGGACGTGGTGATGGACGCGGTCACCATATCGATGAGCAGAAAGGGGAGAAACAGCACCGCGCCGATGGCAAAGCCGGCCTTCAGCTCCGACAAGATGTAGGCGGGAACCACCACCCGCATGGGCAGATCGTCGGGCGTGTTGGGGCGCGGGATCTGGCCGGCGGCGGTAAACAGAGCGAGATCTTTCTCGCGCGCGTATTTCAGCAGAAAGTGCTTCACCGGCTCAGCGCCGCGGCCGATGGCTTCGATGCCCGTGATCTGCCCATTGCGGTACGGCTCCACGGCCTGCTGGTCAACCTGATTCAGGACCGGCGTCATGATGAACCAGGCCATCATCAGCGCCAGCCCCATCAGGGTGGGATTGGAGGGGGCATTCTGGGTGCCCAGCGCCTGGCGAAAAAAGTGAAAGACCACCAGCAGCCGCACCAGCGGGGTCATGGCCATCAGGATGGCGGGCAAAACCGTAATCAGCGTGAGAACCAGCAGAATGGTCCACGGCGTGGCGTCGGAGGGGCGCAATTTCGCATTCAGATCGGGCAGCAGCGGCACCTGGGTCTGCGCCGCGGCCGCGATGCGCGCCGCCCACGCGGCTACCATGAGATCCTCCGCGCACGATGCGCCGGCGCGCGCGGCACAGCCCGCCGCGGCAAACACCTGCTTTCATCCAGCGGATAAAATGCCGGTCCGCCTTCGGCCGACGTGGCCACCAGAATGCGCCGGCCTTCGGCCTCGACCAGCGCCAGCGACTGCCGCGGTGCCAGCGCGATCCTCTCCACCATGGCAAGGCGGGGCTCCGCGCTTTTGGCAACCCGCATCCTCTGCATCACCCAGCCCGCCCATCCTCCCCACCCGTTTGTCATACCGCTCTTTCCTGTTGGCTCGTTCCTTTTCACTTGGTCCCTGGTTTTCTCTTCCCTGTTCCCTAATCCCTGTTCCCTGTCTTTCTCACTCTAGCCGCGTCACGCGCACCGCCAGGCGCGTTTCCACCACTTCGAACTCGCTCCAGGCCAGACGCACCGCGCCCGCCGCCAGAGGCACGTCGTTGCCATGGCCCCATTGCGACTCAATCACCGCTCCGGGAGCCAGCACCAGCAGATGGCGCACGCGAAAATCCCGCACCGGCACGCCCACCTCCAGCTCCACGGGCAAGCGCGCCACGGCCCCGCTGAATGCGCCCGTGTCGCCGCTCTCGGCCGGCCGCGGAGCCGGAACCAGCGCCTGCACCTTCTCTGCCTGGCCCGCTCCCGTCACCGGCGCCGCTGCCTGCCGCGGTTCATCCGCCGGCACTGCTTGTGCTGTCGCCATCCGCTTAAACCCCTGCAGCAAAATGACCAGAGGAGGGATGAAGGGATTGGAAGGATTTAAAGTTGGCGCAATTGCCGGGATCGGATCCGTTCGAAATTCGGCGGGCCTGCTCCTGGAGCACAACATCGCTGCTACACTGAAGGTTGGCAGCTTCCTAGTCCAATTCAGGACGCGAGCGGGTGGAAGCGGCTACGATTGGGGACAGTCTTCGAGGTCGGCGCCATGCAGGAAGGAAACGGAAACAAGAGCTTTACGGGAACCAGCCTGCGCCTCAAAGTAGGCCTGGCCGAGATGCTCAAGGGCGGCGTCATCATGGACGTGATGAGCGTGGAGCAGGCGCGCATCGCCGAAGAGGCCGGCGCGGCCTCGGTGATGGCTCTGGAGCGCGTCCCGGCGATGATTCGCGCCGAGGGTGGAGTGGCGCGCATGGCCCGGCCCGCGCTGATCAAGGAGACTATTGCGGCCGTCTCCATCCCCGTGATGGCCAAGGCCCGCATCGGCCACACCGCCGAGGCCCAGATTCTGCAGGAGCTGGGCGTCGACTTCATCGACGAAAGCGAAGTGCTGACCCCCGCCGACGAGGCGCATCACATCGACAAGCACGCTTTTACTACTCCCTTTGTGTGTGGTGCGCGCAACCTCGGAGAGGCGCTGCGGCGCATCGCCGAAGGCGCGGCCATGATCCGGACCAAGGGCGAAGCCGGCACCGGGGACGTGGTGCACGCGGTTCAGCACATGCGCCAGATCACGCGCGAAATGCGCGTCCTTACTGTGCTCACCGAGCAGGAGCTGTACGCGGCCGCCAAGGATCTGCAAGCTCCCTATGAGCTGGTGCACATGGTTGCGCACAGCGGCAAGCTCCCCGTACCCAACTTCTCTGCCGGCGGCATCGCCACGCCAGCCGACGCGGCTCTCATGATGCAGCTCGGCGCAGAGGCCATCTTCGTGGGCTCGGGAATTTTCATGAAGGAGCGCGCCACCCCGCTCGATGTGGAGAAGGACCCCAAGGAGCGCGAGGAGGCGGTTTCGCGCGCCAAGGCCATCGTCATCGCCACCACACATTACAACGATCCCAAAATTGTTGCCGAGGTGAGCGAGAAGGTGACGGGCACCATGAAAGGCCTGGCCGCCGCCGCGCTCGAAGAGTCGCAACTACTGCAAACGCGCGGCTGGTGAACTGGACGCTCGCGGTTTGCTCGCGCCGGCCTAGGCGCCTCAGCCTTGAAAGACTGCAACAGGACGAGCCGGCTGAGGGCAAGCTGGTGCTCATTCTTACCATCTGAGACAGTGGAGTTTTCTTGCAAGCGACGGAAAGCAGTAGGGATGACAGCTTTCGATATCGGACGGAGCCTCTCCAATTTGGGCGCTCCACAGACCACGTTTCTTATTGTTGATGCGTCCAACCGATTGTGAGAGTAAGCTCATCCTCACAGGGATTGCGATGCCCTCCATATTTACCCCCATCCCCGCGGAGATCGATCGCAAGTCGCCCGGAACAGGCGGCAAGCCCCCTGTCGACCGCCGGCCCACGGGAGGTGGCGGCGGAGGCGGCGACGACGATTGGAAAAATCCACGCCGCGGCCCGCGTGAGCAGCTCAATCGCATGCGGGCTTTTGTTTTTTGCGCTCTGGCCGGCGACATGATGTTCTTTGTCGTTCTGGTCGCTCTTTTCTACGCCCGCCAGGCCAGCACGCACATGGACTTGAGCACGCTGCAGCAGATCGGCGTGTGGCATCCTATTCTGCTTCCTCCCGTCCTCTTTCTCAATACCGCCGTCCTGCTGCTCAGCAGCCTGTCGATGGAAAGCGCTCGCCGCCACATCTTTCGGGAATTCGACGTGTTGGAAGAGTGGCTCGGTCTGGGGCGGCCGGCTTTGCGGCGCAGTTTGCCCTGGGTCGGCGTCACCCTGGTCCTGGGAGTTCTGTTTCTCGCGGGCCAGCTCCTGGCCTGGAAGCAGCTATCCGCCCAGGGATTTGCCTTCGATCGCTGGGCCACACCTGCCAGCTACTTCTTCTACATCATTACGGGGCTGCACGCCGCCCATCTGGTGATTGGGATCGCGGCTTTGCTCGTGTGCCTGTTTGTTGTCGCCCGATTCCGGCGCGTGGAATCGCGCCAGATCGCTGTCGACGCGACGGCGTGGTTCTGGCATACCATGGGCATCGCCTGGCTGGTTCTGTTTGGGGTGTTGGTCCTCGGACAATGAACCAGCTTCCAGCCCCTGTCCTCTAGCTCTTGGCTTTTTTCATCCCGCAGTTGCCGCTCAAGCGCCATCGCCGGTTTCCCGTTTATTCACATACGTTTCTTTCTTGCTTCTTTACAGGCGAGGAGTGCTAGTATTACTGGCAATCCCCCGAAACGCCCAGAATAGGGTTCCCCCCAGGCATCCGTTCCCCTACCTTTCGGGCGTGTTTTGCGGAGACACAGATAAAAATCTGAGATTGGAGAATCGCAATGAATGCATGGAGACGCCTTGCCTGGGCAGGCGTATGGGGTTTTGTGACGGTACTTGCGATCGGTGTTCAGCCCCCCTCGGCTGCGCAGAAGCAGGACCAGCAGGGCCAGCAAGCACCGCAGACGACCAACAACGGCGGAATACCAAGCAACAATGGATTTGCCATTGAGTCAGAGATGCTGACCTACAGCGCCATGGACGCCGACAGCAGGGCAATGGCCTGCAACGTCGCGCAGAACCTGGGCGCTGCCGACGACAAGTGCGCGCCCAAAGGGATGGCGAATGCTCCCGGCGTGGTGATCGTGGCCGGAGATTCGAGTGCGCTCACCGAGTTCCAGATTTGGCGCAGCGACATTTCGACGATGGACATTTTGACGCGCCGCGCCAATCAGTATTGCCCGCAGCAAGGCCAGCGCGGGCTGATCTCTACCCTCGAGTCAGCTCTTTCGGGTTTCCCGGTGGGCCAGGCGCTGTCGGTAGCAAAGTCGCTTTTCACCACGACTTCGGTGACCACCCTGCTGGGTGGAAACATTCTGGATCAGACGCTGATGAATGATGTCGCGGGGCACCTGCGAACCGCGGGCGTGCAGGTGGTGGTGCCTGACACCTACATGCCGCAATCTCTCGTGACGATCAACGAAACCAAATCGCCGTTCCTGTCGAAGTTTCTGGCGCTGATGAATGCGCGGGGATGCGTGGAGGTGAGGCCGGGCGATGAAGCAACGCAGGCGGCCAAGCCGGCAGCGGGCGCCGCTCAAGCCAATCACCAGGACCAGGCAGCTGCGGACCAGGATAAGCGGGCAATCGCGGTGGCGATCGATGCGTACCTGGATACGCTGACCGCGCCTGTGACGACAGTGCCTGCCGCGATGGCAACCGCTCCGCCTGAGGAGCGGGAGCGCGAAGCGATGCTGGCGCCGCAGGGCCAGTCCCTCTCGCACTTGAATGCCGTGATGCGCGCCGACGGCCTGGCGCAGGAGATGGGTTTCGACACCTCGAATCCCAGCGCCGGCGCTAACAGTCCGTGGACGGTGCTTTGGGTGAAGGCGCTGGAGTCGGGCGGCGATGAAGTGGCGTCGGACAACATGATCAAGGGCAGCAAAACCAACTACACGGGTGGGGCTGTGGGAACCTACGCGCTCTTCCGCCTCAATGGGGAGATCGCGTGCTCAGGCGCCGTCTTCGACCTGGCGGGGCCGGTGTTGCTTGCGGACATTCCGAAGTTCGTCGACGGGTCATCGACCGCGCCTGCAGCGAGGCTGGTGGGCGGCTGCAAATAACGATAAGTAGCTGAGGCCACGTGCTCGCGGGGAGCGAGTCAGGAAATGTGTATCCGGGAACCGGCCCAAAGGGGCCACGGGCATGTGCCCGCAAATGGTCGAGCGGGAGTCATCGACGAGTGAACAGCGGATCGCCTTTTTAATGGCTGGAGGCTGCTTTTCGCAGGTGCAACAGTGCCAGGAACCGCTCCGTCAGCGTAGCCGCCTCAGGACATTCAAAGTAGATCTGCCGATTGATCCTCATCAGCAGCTGCACCGCTTCAACTTGCGCATCACGGGCGTAGAACGATCCGCCCGCGTGAATGAACTCATCGGTCAAATAGTCGATGGCGTGGCCCAGGATCTCTAAAGCGTGGCCAGCTTGCGGGGTGACGCGCCGCAGACGAACGCGGCGGCGGCGCGCGTCCGCCTCAGTCGTCAATGCCGCAAATGGAAAAGCACCCATTGCTGAAAACGAGCTCATGCAGTCCGTCCTGCCGGATATTTCGGCGCTTCTTCTACCTTTCGAGAGAGTACAAATGTACCCGCTTCCATAGAGATCTTGACGGATCGGATCGGGAATGCCAGTGATCCAACGCACATAACATTCGTCAACAACTTGACGTCGGGCCCTGCGACGGGAGAAAACTCTCCATATCTTTATTCAATGCTGTACCTTGCTTCATCCCGTCCCGCCTCGCCTTGACGGGACAAGGAGGAAAACCTAATCTCAAACCAAGGCTACCGTGTTGGCCGAGTTCGCGTTATCTCGGCAGGTTGGGGCCTTTGCTTCACCCATTTCAACGGTCCGAGCGGCAATGACTACCCCCTACGACTGGCAGTACCTCCCGCTACTGATGCAAGTCCTTGTCGCACTGTTGCTCGGAGTCGGCATGGTGACGGCTTCCTGGTTCGTTGGCCGCCATCGCAATAGCAAGGTCAAACTCGATGCCTACGAGTGCGGCATCCCGGCCACCGGCGACGCCCGCGGCCGTTTCAGCGTTCGCTTCTATCTGGTTGCCGTTCTTTTCATCCTCTTCGACGTCGAAGTGGTCTTCATGATGCCGTGGGCGGTGACTTACCGGCGTCTCCCTGCGCTCACCGGCTCCCGCTTCTTCGGCTTCTGGGAGATGCTCGTTTACCTGGGTTTTGTTGCCGTTGGTCTCTATTACATCGTCCGCAAAGGTATCCTGAACTGGAGCCAGGACAAAGCGGATCTTTGACATGACGAGCCAAACTTTATCAGGCAAACAAGCTGTGCTCCAGGCGATACCGGACCACCCGGCCATCAAGGCCCTTCTGGCCTGGAAACGGGAGGCGCTTGCCGACGCCAAATTCGAATTCGGCGAGCTCACGCTCACCATTGATTCCGAAGAGATTCGCGCCGCCTGTTCCACCCTCCGGTCTGCAGGCTACAACTTTTTTGAAGACATGACCGCAGTCGACTGGCTGCCCCTCTCGCCCCGTTTTCAGCTCAGCTATCACCTTCTTTCGTTCGCCTTCAAAGAGCGTATCCGGCTGCGCGTCATGGTCGAGGATAGCGATCCGGAGATCGATTCCATCACGCCGGTCTGGCCGGGCGCCAACTATTTTGAGCGCGAGGTCTTCGATCTGTTTGGCATTCGCTTCGGCGGACATCCCGACCTGCGCCGCATCATGATGCCCGACGATTGGGAGGGCTATCCCCTGCGTAAGGATTATCCGGTGGAGGGATATCGCTGATGAGTGCAAATCCCGGCGCCACCGTCGTCGACCTCCCGGCCTCAGCGAGTGCGGGCGCACGCCGCATGATTCTGAATATGGGCCCGCAGCATCCCTCCATGCATGGCGTGCTGCACCTCATCGTTGAGATCGACGGCGAGGTCATCGTCAGTGTCAAGCCCGACGTGGGCTATCTGCATACCGGTATCGAAAAAACGTGTGAAGCCAAGTTCTACCAGCAGGTGGTCCCGCTCACTGACCGCATCAACTACCTCGATCCGCTGTCCAACAATCTCTGTTATTGCCTCGCCGTCGAAAAGCTGCTTGGCCTTGAAATCCCCGCGCGCGCACAATGGATCCGCGTCCTGCTCACCGAGCTCAGCCGACTGAACTCCCACCTGATCTGGCTGGGCACGCACGCCATGGACATTGGCGCCCTCACCGTTTTTCTCTACACCTTTCGCGAGCGCGAAGATATTCTGCGCCTCTTTGAGGCCGTGTCGGGTCAGCGGATGATGACCAGCTACTTTCGTATCGGCGGCCTGGCCATGGAACCGCCGCTCGATTGGCTGGACCGGGTAGCGGCTTTCGTCCGCGCTTTTCCTGAAAAGATCGACGAATATTCCAACCTGCTTACAGGCAATCCCATCTTCATCAATCGCTTGAAGGGTGTGGGCTATCTCTCGGCAGAGGATGCCGTTGCTCTTGGCGTCAGCGGTCCGCCCCTGCGTGCTTCGGGCGTCGATATCGACCTGCGCCGCGATATGCCGTACTCCAGCTATGAGAAGTTTCAATTTCAGGTGCCCACCTCGACCGAGGGCGACACATGGGCGCGGTACGAGGTGCGGCTGGTGGAGATGCGCGAGAGCACGAAGATCGTGCAGCAGGCTCTGGAGGGCATGCCGGATGGCCCCATCAAGGCCGACGCGCCCAAAATCGTGCTGCCCGACCGGGAGAAGATGAAGACCCAGATGGAGGCCCTCATTCATCACTTTAAAATCGTCACCGAGGGCTTCGATGTCCCGGCGGGCGAGGTGTATCAGGGTATTGAATGCGGCCACGGAATCATGGGCTATCACGTGGTCTCGGACGGCACTGCCAAACCTTACCGTGTTCATATGCGCTATCCGTCGTTCGCCACGTTGCAGGCCCTCGAAACCATGTGCAAGGGCCGTTTGATTGCCGACCTCGTCGCCGTCGTCGGCTCCATCGATATCGTCTTGGGAGAAATTGACCGATAGGGGGATCTGTGACGGACTACGGCAAGTTGGCGGACCATTTGAAGAACCTGCGAACCCCGGCGCAGCAACAGACGACGCATCCCGTTGTGTTTTTCGAGAGCGTCAATGCGCACCTGACCAGGGAAATTGAAAAAGCGAATGTGGAACTCCGCAAGCGGCGGCTCGGCATCATCGAGCGGGTGTTTCTGCCCTCATTTCACGGAAAGCATTGCCTGACCTTTGACTCGGAACTGCTTTGTACTGTCGAAGTGCAGGAGGACCCGGGGAAAATTATTGCCGTTATCTTCGGCCCTCCGAATCGTATCGAAATCGCCAGAAAGGAATATTTCGTAGGCAGGGCGCCTGACGCGCATGCCGCTCCCAGAGCAGGCACGAGAACGTCCGCGGGCTACAGCCCTGAACAGGTCGCCGTTGAAATTGTTTCGGCGCTTCTGACCAGGGAGTTCGCTTGACGCCACAACCCGGCAACAGCAGCGAATCCGGGGGTGAAGCCCCTCCGGAAGGCCGGAATGCCCGTTTATTCACTGAACTCTGGACGTCGCTCGCTTCCCTGCTCCGCAGCTACACTGCGGCGCACGGGCTCAACGGCAATCGCCAGGCTACAGTTGAGCTGGGCGAAGCGAGAATCACGGTTCGTTACGGCGAAAAGTGGCTCGACCTCGAGCGCACGGACGCAATCATCGCCTGGAAGCGAGAAAATGGTAAGAGTGGAGTGTTCGAGCTGACGAAACACGGCCGCCTTGCTTCTACCGGAGCGGGCGAGGAAGAAATGGATCTGGCCGCCGAATCGTGGGCGCGCGAACTGATGCTGGAGTCGAATTCTTGAGTCCCAAGAGCAAAAAAGAAAAATCGAAGTCCGCGCCGGTCTTCTCAGCGGAGCTGGCTGCGCGCTTCGATGCGCTGGTCGAAAAATATCCGGTCAAGCGCTCCGCGCTGATTCCCATGCTGCTCTACGCGCAGGACGAAGCCGGCTACCTTTCCGATGCCGTGGTGGCCGAAGTGGCCCGGCGCATTGGCATCACCGAGCTTGAGGTGCGCGATGTGGCCAGTTACTACTCCATGCTGCGCTTCAAGCCGGCGGGCAGATACAACATCCAGGTCTGCACCAACATCAGCTGCATGTTGCGCGGAGCCTACGAAGTTTCCGAGCGCTTCCAGGAGGAGCTCGGCATCGGCCCCCAGGGGGTGACTCCCGATGGCCTTTTCTCGCTTGAAGAGGTTGAGTGCATCGGCGCCTGTTGCTGGGCCCCGGCCGTTCAGGTTAATTACGACTTCCACGACGAAATTCGCCCCGATCACGTGCTCGGCATCCTGAGCGGTTATCGCGGCAAGATAAGGCCCGCAGAAAAAGATCCGGCGAAGGAACCGGCGAAAGGCACTCCTCCTCATGCCTAGGCTCGTCTCCCATCCCGACGAAGTGAAAATCGTCTCGCGCCGCTTCGGCATGGGAGCCACGAGCATTGACCGTTATCTCGAGCTCGGTGGCTATGAGCCGGTGAAGAAGTGCCTTGCTCAAGGCCCGGAGTGGATTATCGAGGAGATCAAAGCCAGCGGCCTGCGCGGCCGCGGCGGCGCCGGCTTTTCAACAGGCATGAAGTGGTCGTTCGTTCCCAAGCAATCCGCCAAACCCAAGTACATCCTGGTCAACGGCGACGAAAGCGAGCCGGGGACCTGCAAGGACCATCTCATCTTTCTCCACGATCCCCACGCCGTAATTGAGGGCACCATCATTGCCGGCCTGGCTGTGGGCGCAAAGATGGGCTTCATCTATCTCCGCGGCGAGTACCGCTACCTGCTTGAGATCATGGAGCGCGCTGTGGCCGACGCCTACGAGCGCGGATTTCTGGGCAGCAAAATCTTCGGCTCCGAAGCCGAGTTCCAAATTGTCACCCAGACCGGCGCCGGCGCCTACGAAGTCGGCGAAGAATCGGCGCTGATGGAGTCTCTGGAAGGCAAGCGCGGCATTCCGCGCATCAAGCCGCCGTTTCCTGCCGTGGTCGGCCTCTATGGCGGACCCACCGTCATCAACAATGCGGAGACCATCGCGACCGTTCCTCATATTATCGCCATGGGCGCTGCAGCTTACGCTGCCCTGGGCACACCGCGCAACGGCGGCACGCGCCTGTTTTGCATTAGCGGCCATGTGGAGCGTCCCGGCGTCTACGAACTGCCCCTGGGCTACAACCTCAAGAAGATGATCTACGAGGTCGCCGGAGGCATTCCCGATGGGCACAAGCTCAAAGCCGTTGTCCCCGGCGGCTCATCCACGCCGGTTCTGCTTCCGGAAGAGATTGATATCGGCATGGACTTCGACCAGGTAGGCAAAGCCGGTTCCATGCTGGGCTCAGGAGGCGTGGTCGTCATCGACGATCACACCTGCATGGTCGAATTCGCGCTGCGCATCATCAGTTTTTATGCGCATGAAAGCTGCGGCTGGTGCATTCCCTGCCGCGAAGGCACCGACTGGCTTAAGAAATCGCTCACCCGCTTTCACGCCGGCTTCGGCAGCTTAAGCGACATTGATAACATCCAGTACCTGGCTGAAAACATGTTGGGCCGCACGTTCTGCCCCCTCGGGGACGCCGCCGCCATGCCCACCATCGCATTCGTGAAGAAATTTCGCAAGGAGTTTGAAGATCATTTGAACGGCAAGCCCTGTCCCTACGCACGGGAGGGCGTGCCGCAGCTGACGGTGGTGTAGTTGAAACATTACGTTGTCACCCTGAGCGAAGCGTGCTCGGGGCCCCACAAATGCGAAGCGCTTGCGGGGTAAGCAGAGCGAAGGATCTGCGGTTGCGTTTGACTTCGCCCAGAACCCGAACACATTTGGCGATTGCGAGAAAATGGAAACAGGGGAAAATGCCTGAGGTCACCTTCACTGTCGATGGAAAGAAGCTCAGAGCTCCTGCGGGAACGCTGCTGATTGACGCTTGCCGCAAGGCGGGCATCGAGATTCCGGCCTTTTGCTACTATCCGGGGCTCTCGCTGCAGGCTGCGTGCCGCATGTGCGTGGTGCGCCAGGAAAAGGTGCCCAAACTGCAAACCGCCTGCACCACCACCGTCGCCGAGGGCCAGGTGTTTATCACCGAGTCGCCCGAAATCGCGCAGGCCCGCAAGGCCACCATCCAATTGCTGCTGGGCAACCACCCACTCGACTGTCCGGTTTGCGATGCCGGCGGCGAGTGCGAATTGCAGGACATGACCTTCAAATACGGCGCCGGCGAAAGCCTCTATGCCGAGGCCAAGCACCATCGCGACGAGCAGCAGTGGTCGCCAGCAGTTTTCTACGACCGCCCGCGCTGCATTCTCTGCTATCGCTGCGTGCGCATGTGCGGCGAAGGTATGGATGTGTGGGCGTTGGGCGTTTCGGGCCGTGGCGCGGACTCCTTAATCGTTCCCAACCAGCCCAACCAGCTCGACTGCGAGCAATGCGGCATGTGCATCGATGTGTGCCCCGTAGGCGCACTCACCAGCGGCAGTTATCGTTACAAGACGCGACCCTGGGAAATGACCCACGTCTCCACCGTCTGCACGCACTGCGCCGACGGCTGCACAGTCACGCTCGGCGTACGCCAGACCAGCGACGGGTCGGAAATTGTGCGCGCCGACAACCGCGACAAGAACGGCATCAACGGCGATTTTCTGTGCGCCAAGGGGCGCTTCGGCTTCGACTTCGTCGAGAGCCCCGACCGCCTCAGGCAGCCGCTGGTCCGCAGCAACGGCAGGCTCGAACCGGCAAGCTGGGAGCACGCCATTCGCCTCGCGGCTTCGAAGCTGAAAGAAATTCGCGATACCCGCGGCGGCGCGGCCATCGGCGTCATCGGCTCAAACCGCACGACCAACGAAGAGAATTACCTGCTGCAGAAGTTCGCGCGCACCGTGCTGCACACCAACAACATCGATCACGAGCGCAGCACCGACTACGCGGCCTTGGCGCGCGCCCTCGCCGGCCAATCGGGTAAGACGGCCAGCCTCCGCGACATCGCGAGCGCGTGCGCCATCCTCCTTATCGGCGGTAACCCGACCGACGAGCACCCGCTTCTTGCCTGGCTGCTACGCACCAATGTGCGCCTTAACCGTGCCCGCCTCTACATTGCCAACGCCAAGCCGATTAAGCTCACTCGCCAGGCCAAAGACGCGCTGAAGATCAAATCCGGCGACTACAACGATCTTCCCGCCAGCCTCGACGCGGGGAGATCCGCATTCGCCAAAGCCATTCGCGCGGAAGGATCGCTGCTTGTGATCTTCGGCGAGGAGATGCGTGGCGAGGCGGTGGAAAAACTGGTGGCATGGGGCGTCAAGCGCGGAAATGTCCGGTTCGCCTGCCTCGGCGACCACTCCAATTCCCGCGGCGCCGCCGATATGGGCCTGCTCCCTGATTTGCTCCCCGGCTACGTTCCCGTCGCGGCGCCC
This sequence comes from Acidobacteriaceae bacterium, assembly GCA_030037635.1. Taxonomy (GTDB): domain Bacteria; phylum Acidobacteriota; class Terriglobia; order Terriglobales; family Acidobacteriaceae; genus Telmatobacter. The sequence continues at coordinate 6,877 of JASHQH010000198.1, read as the reverse complement.
GGCGCTTTCAGCGAATACCCCAACCTTCCCGCCACGCCGGGCAAATCTCTGCCCCAGATGATCGAAGCCGCAGGCAAAGGCGAGCTGGGCGCTCTGCTTGTCGTCGGCGCCGATCCGGTTGCGACCAGAAAGCTCGACCCCACTCTCTTCAACAGCACTTTTCTCGTGGTGCAGGACCTGTTTTTGACAGAGACCGCGGCGCTTGCCGACGTGGTTTTTCCTGCTGCCAGCCTGTACGAAAAATCCGGCACCGTGACGAATACTTTCGGCGATCTGCAACTGCTTCGCAAAGGCGCCGACCGCGCCGGCGTCAAGCCGGACTTTGAAATCCTGGTGCGCCTTGCCGGCGGCATCATCGATGACATCAAGACGCTGGTTCCTTTCGGGCAGCGGGGAGTCACCGGCGATCTCGGCCAGTCGCGCGGCGCGCAGGCCGGCGAAGCCGATCGTCATGCCATCTGGCTTGAAGCCAACGGCCTCGAACCAAAACTCAGCCCCTTCGATCCCCTTGCCATCCTGGACGAAATCGAGCGGCTCGTTCCCGGCTACCCACTCGACCGCATCAATCTTTTTGCAGGCAACGATGTGCATACCAAGCTTTCCTCACCCGGATATGTCCCCGTCGCCGAGCTTGCCGGTTCCGGGCTTATCGCGCCGGCGCACGATACTCTGTTTACGTCAGGCAGATTGGGGCGCTGGAGCGAAGCGCTCAAGCAGCTCGCGCAGCATCAAGCCAAGGAACTGGTAGAAACCGCGGCCGACTGAAGAACGCACATAGCCGGCGCTAACTTGCTATCCCGCGCAGCGGGGCTAATTTGCTGCTTTGTTGAAGGCACGTGACCATCCTCGCATTTGTTCTCTGGAGCTTCGCGAAAGTTGTTGTCGTCACGGTGGTGCTGCTGATGGGCATCGCATACACCGTGTTGCTCGAGCGCAAGCTGGTGGGCCGCATCCAGAACCGCTGGGGTCCCAGCCGCGTTGGCCCTTTCGGCCTTTTGCAACCGCTGGTTGACGGCATCAAGTCGTTCCTCAAGGAAGATCTCATTCCCGCCGCTGTTTATCGCCCCGTCTATCTGCTCGCGCCCATCATCGCGTTGGGCTGCGCGCTTATATCCATCGCCGTCATTCCCTTCGGCGAGCCCGACATCGGCCCTCACGGTTTCGATTTGTTTGAAATCTCCAACATCAACGTCGGACTGCTCGTCATCCTCGGCATCACTTCCATGGGCGTTTACGGCGTCGCCCTGGCCGGCTGGTCTTCGAACAACAAGTACTCCCTGCTCGGTTCGCTGCGCTCGTCGGCGCAGATGATCAGCTATGAGCTGGCACTCGGCCTCTCGCTGGTGGGCGTGGTCCTCCGCGCCGGCACGCTCAATCTTCGCGCCATTGTTGAACAGCAGGCCACGGCCGGCTTCGCCACATGGAATATCTTCGGCGGGCTTCAATTTCTCGGCTTTCTTATTTACCTTGCCGCTGCCTTTGCCGAGACCAATCGTTCTCCCTTCGACCTGCCGGAAGCCGAAAGCGAGCTCACTGGCGGTTACCACACCGAATACAGTTCGATGAAATTCGCCATGTTCTTCATGGCCGAATACGGCAACATGATCAACGTGGGCTGCGTGGCGACGCTGCTCTTTCTCGGCGGCTGGACGGGTCCCTTCGAAAACCTGATCCCACCCTCCGATAACGTGTTCTTTAACGCAGCGCTTTCCCTTTTCTGGTTCGTGCTCAAGGTTTTCTGTTTTCTATGCCTCTACGTCTGGGTGCGGGGAACCCTGCCGCGCTTTCGCTATGACCAGCTGATGAACTTCGGTTGGCGTGTTCTGCTTCCCCTCGCCATCCTCAACATCATCGGAACCAGCCTCTTGCTCGCCTATCGCTGAAGCATGTGGACGAGCTTGAGAGACGCCGTCCCTCAGAGGCTAAAGTCCGCCTCTATTCCGCAATTTTGCGGCACGAGTAAATGCGTGCCCTTTCAAAAACTCAATCAATCGGCCGCGCCCCTTAAAAGTGGCAAAGAACTCTGTCATTTACAATCGGAATGGATTTTGGCGAGGGCTCAGGTTCGCCTGCACTCTCGATATCTCCGTAAACTCGCCGGGTTGATTCACCTGGCAGCAGCCTGCACGCGGCGGAATAAATGCACCTGATTCTCTTTTTCCTTTTTGCCGGACTCTGCCTCGCCGGAGCCATCAATCTCCTGCTGCAGAGCCATCCCATCAACAGCGCCTTGTCGCTGATCGTCGTCATGACCTCGCTGGCCGTGCTCTACCTGTTGCTGGGCGCGGAGTTCCTGGCCATTGCCCAGATCATCGTCTACGCGGGCGCAGTCATGGTGCTGTTCACCTTTGTTGTCATGCTTCTCAATGCCGGCCGCGAAGAGCGCACCCTGGGCAGCCATGCCGCAGCGCGCATCGGATTTCCCGCCGTCGTCGCCATTCTCGCCGTCCTCGCCACCGTGATTCTTCGCGCTCAGGGCCTGGGCGCGGTGCATCTGGGCGAGGGCCTGACGAACTCGCATGGCAGCTCGAATCTTGTCGTCCTGAGCCAGGTGCTCTTCCACGAGCTGCTCCTGCCCTTTGAGGTCACCTCAGTGCTGATTCTCGTCGCGATCCTCGGCGCGGTTGCGCTCGCACGGCGCGACGATGAGGAAAGGACGGCCGAAAAGTGAGCTTGCTTCAGCACGACGTCCCCATTGCCTGGTATTTGCTATTAAGCGCCGCGCTTTTCTCACTCGGCGTCGTCGGTTTCCTGATCAAGCGCAATCTCATCACCGTTTTCATGTCCATTGAGCTCATGCTCAACGCCGTCAATCTCTCTTTTGTCGCTTTCGCTTACCAATGGCACCAGGTGCGCGGGCAGATCTTTGTCTTTTTCGTCATGATGGTTGCCGCCGCCGAAGCGGCCGTCGGCCTCGCCATCATTATTGCCGTCTTCCGCGTCAGGGCAACGCTGGCTGTCGACCGCATCGACCTTATGAAGCTATGAACGAGCCCCTCCATCTCTGGTTGATTCCGCTCTTTCCCGTCGCCGGTTTTCTGCTCAACGGAATCCTCGGCCCGCGGCTGCCGAAACGGCTGGTCACGGCGATTGGCGTGCTCGCACCGCTGGCCTCCCTGGCGCTGGTGCTGAACGCGTGGGCGCTCACCACACTCTTTGCAGCCAAAACCTGCGCGGGGTGCGGGCCTGGCACGGCCGTGGTGCTCCCCTATGCTGAAACGCTCCCGTATCCCTGGCTTGCTATCGGCCCGCTGCACGCCGATTTCAGCTTAGTCCTTGATCAACTTTCCCTGGTCATGCTGCTGGTGGTAACGGGCGTCGGATTTCTCATTCACATTTATTCTGCGGGCTACATGCGCGACGATCCAGGCTACGCGCGCTATTTCAGCTTCCTCAACCTCTTTCTTTTTTTCATGACCGTTTTGGTGCTGGCCGGAAACATCCTGCTCATGTTCGTCGGCTGGGAGGGAGTCGGCCTAGCATCCTATCTGCTCATCGGCTTCTGGTTCCAGAAACCCTCCGCCGCCAACGCGGGCAAAAAAGCCTTCATCGTGAACCGCATCGGCGATCTTGGCTTTCTGATTGGCATTTTTCTCCTTCTCGGCACCTTCGCGACGCTCGGCTTCTTCCAGATTCACGCGCGCCTTGCCATGAGCCCCGGCTGGCATGGCGGCATCCTTACCGTCATCTGTCTCTGCCTGCTGGCCGGCGCGACCGGCAAAAGCGCGCAGCTTCCGCTTTACATCTGGCTGCCCGACGCCATGGAAGGCCCGACACCGGTTTCCGCGCTGATTCACGCCGCCACCATGGTTACCGCCGGCGTGTACATGATCGCTCGTTTGCACTTTCTTTTCGATCGCTCCGATTTCGCCCTTGGGGTGGTCGCCATCGTCGGTGCGGCCACGGCGCTTTTTGCCGCTACCATCGGCCTCGCGCAGAACGACATCAAGCACGTGCTCGCCTACTCCACTATCTCGCAGCTCGGCTATATGTTCCTGGCCTGCGGCGTCGCGGCTTACTCGGCTGCCATCTTCCATCTCATGACGCACGCCTTCTTCAAGGCTCTGCTCTTTCTGGCTGCTGGCTCAGTGATTCACGCGCTCGACGGCGAGCAAGACCTGCGCAAGATGGGCGGTTTGCGCACCAAGCTTCCCGTCACCTTCTGGACGATGACCATCGCTGTCTTTACCATTGCCGGATTCTTTCCCCTGGCCGGCTTCTTCTCAAAAGACGCGATCCTCTATGCAGCTTTCCTTGAGGGAGCGGGTGGCAGGATCCTCTGGTTTGTTGGCCTGCTTACGGCTCTTCTCACCGCGCTCTACATGTTCCGGCTCTGGTATCTCGCATTTCTCGGCCAGCCGCGCACACCCGACGCTCATCCCCACGAGAGCCCTTTGTCCATGCGCGGCCCGCTCGTCATTCTGGCGCTGCTTTGCGTTTGCGGCGGATGGATCGGCATCGAGCATTTCAGCTCCTATCTTGGCCCTGCGACGGCTGCCAACCGCGCTCTGCCCTCAGGCAACGCTCAGCTCGAAAGGCTTTTGAGCGCCGCCGCCGTCGGCGTGGCACTGCTGGGCTGGTTCATCGCCGACTGGTTCTACCGCCGTAAGCCCGACAGTCCCGCCAGGGTCGCAGCCGCGCTCCCGGTCAGCTACAACCTGATCGCCAACAAGTTCTACGTTGACGAAATCTATGGCGCGGTCATCGTCAAGCCCTTGCTCATGACTTCGAAATACATTCTCGGCTGGGTTGTCGACACCGCCATCCTCGGCGGCATTGCATGGTTGCTCGCCGGCATCGCCAGCTTGAGCGGCATGATTCTCGCACGCTGGCAGTCGGGCAATCTGCGCTCCTATGCGGCATGGCTAGCCGCCGGAGCCGCGGTCATCCTGCTCTTCGTTTTGCTTGCGACGTGGCCCCATGCATGGAGTTCTCACTTCTTTCGCGTTGAGACAGTGATCAAGTTGAGGCAAGTGACTGTGCTGCACTTTGGACAGGTGAGGCATTGAGATGAGCGCACTCGATCCCATCATTCTCGACCTGATCCTGCTGGTTCCGCTGGCCGGCGCAATACTCATCGCGCTCCTGCCCGACCGCTTCAAGCTGCCCAACTGGACGGCCCTCATCACCACGCTGGCAACTTTCGCCCTCACGCTGCATCTTCCGGCGCATTTTGCTACAGGCCAGCCGGGCTTTCAGTTTGAAGTCAACGTCCCCTGGATCGCGAACCCGGCGATTTTTTACCACGTGGGCGTCGACGGCCTCAGCCTGTGGCTTGTGGTGCTGGTCGGCCTGCTGGCGCCCGTCGGCGTCGTAGCCAGCTGGAACACCATCCAGACGCGCCGCAAGATTTTTTACTCGCTGTTTCTGGTGCAGCAGACCGCGATGTTCGGGGTCTTCGTGGCGCTCGACCTGATGCTCTATTACGGGTTCTGGGAGCTTTCGCTCGTGCCCATGGCCATCCTGATCGCCATGTACGGGCGCAAAGAAGGACCCCAGGCCGCGCTCAAATTCTTCCTCTTCACTTTTATCCCATCGGCGCCGCTACTCGTGGCGATCCTGTGGCTCTACGCGCGCACCCATACCTTCAACTTCGCTGACCTGCAATACCAGGTGGCCAGCGGCGTGCTGCCCGCCGGAGCGCTTTACTGGGTTGCCCTGGCATTTCTGGTTGCCTTCGCGGTTAAAGTCCCGGTCTTTCCGCTCCATGGCTGGATCGCCGATACCTACAACGAAGCTCCCGTTGCGCTGGCCATGGTGGTTGCCGGCAAGCTCGGCCTCTATTCGCTGCTGCGTTTCCATGTGGGCCTCTTTGCCGCGCAGGCTCGCACCCTGGCGCCGCTGCTCATGGTTCTCGCTGTCATCGGAATTCTCTATGGAGCGTGTCTCGCCCTTGTGCAACGCGATTTCTTCCGCCTGATGGCCTTTGCCGCGCTCAGCCATTTCAGCCTCATCGTCCTCGGTATTTATGGGCTCACATTTCTCGGCTGGACCGGTGCCGTTTACCAGATCCTTTCGGCCGGCGTGGTGGAAGGCACGCTCTTTTTGCTTCTGGGCGCGCTCGAAAACCGGTTCAGGACGAGTATCATTCCCTCCTACGGCGGCCTGGCTGCCAGACTGCCGCGCACGGCCTCTTATTTCGTCATCGCCACGCTAGCCATGATCGGCCTGCCGATGCTGAGCGGCTTTATCGGCGAATTCATCATTCTCTCCTCGACCTTCACGCTGGTTGGGCGCGGCTGGGCGGTAGCCGCCTCGTTCACCGTGATTCTGGGCGCGGCTTACATGCTTTCGCTCGTGCAGCGCCTGTTTTATGGCCCCGAAAGCGCGCTTGCCGCCTCCAAATCGCCCTCCAGTCTCGATCTGCGCTCCGGCGAACTCGCCATCCTCACCCCACTCGTTGTTCTCATGCTGGTGATGGGCCTGGCCCCGTCGCTCTGGCTCAACTCCATCGAGGCCGGAGTTCATCCACCACCACGAACGGCGCCAGCAACGCAGCGCGCTGTCATCGTGAGTGCGCCCGCCGGAGCACCTTCTGGGTCCGGGCGAAGCGAAGGACCTGTTGTTGTTCCTGCGACAGCAGCCCCGGCCACGCAGTCATCTCCGGAGGCCCAGCCATGACCTCCGTTCCCGACATCCTTCGCATTCTTCCTGAGGTTGTTCTCACCCTCACGGGCGTGGCCGTTATGCTTCTCGACGCTACGTTTCCTGCGCCGTGGCCTCGCCGTCCGCTCGGCTGGGTTGCGGCCCTGGGAACGACCGTCGCTCTTTGGGCCAGCGTCTTTCAGCTCGGCTTGCCGCAAGGAACCGGTTTCTTTTCGACCGTCGAGACCAGCGCCTTCACCGTCTTCTTCCACGTCCTCATCTGCGGCATCGT
>JASHQH010000023.1 GCA_030037635.1 Acidobacteriaceae bacterium | reverse complement strand
GGCTTTGGCCGGCAATCCGGAGAGAACGTGGCTGCCGGAAGCCGGGCAAAGTTCCCGGTTGCCGGGGTCTTCTGGATGACCATTCTGTGGGGAAAGTGAGTCTCGGCTCTAGGTTGATCCGGCACCGTGAAATGATCGTTCGCTGACCTACTCGAGCGCGTCGGGATGCAGGCCGATGTTCTTTTCGCCGGCGGACTTGCGGTCGTTGTAGGCTTTCACCCAGTCCTCCCAGTGCTTGCCGGCGGCGCGGTCTCTGCCGAATTCGAGGCGGGCGATATCGGCGTAGGAGATTTTCTTCTTTTCCGGCGAGCTCGGCGAAAAGTACTGGACCCAGGATTCCGCCAGCGTAGCGCCGGTTTGGCGATTGAAGATGTAGGCTTCAATCTTTTCGCCGGACCTGAGTGTGATGGTAACGTCGCCGCGAAAATCGAAGGCCTTTTCGAGGGCCTTCTTGAGATCGTCGTCGCCGGCAAGATCGGGAACCCAGCCTTCGAGCGCTTCGTGCCTGGTGCCGGGGGCGAGCTCGAGGGCTTCGATCTGTTCGCGCGTGTACTTCTGAACTTCAGCGGTCATGGGTACCTCAAAAGCGGAGTCAGCAGAGCTAGCGGGGCTAGCGGAGTTAGTTTTCCGAGCTGTCAGCTCTCAGCTTTCAGCCTTCAGCTTTGGCGCGGCGCACGACGGTGGTGAGTGCTCCATATCCCCAAATGCAACCGCAGATCCTTCGCTCCGCTCAGGATGACATCGTTGACGAAGAGCGTTCGCTCCCAGCATCAGCGGCTGGCCAGTTCGCGAGCCGGCTCGGCGATCTGCACCAGCGACGACGGCCCGCTAGGCATGGGTTCGTTGAGCAGGTTGAGCGCGTGCTGGTCGGGATAGAGCGAGAAGCTGCCGCGCACCATGGTCAGGAAGCCCCGGAGCGAACCGAAACCGTCGAGGACGGCCGAGGGCTCGTAGCCGCAACTGACCATGCAGTTGGCGCACTTGGGATTGCCCGAGCCGACTCCGTACTCGTCCCAGCGCGTGGTTTCCATCAGCTCGGCGAAACTCTCCGCGTACCCGTCCTGCAGCAGGTAGCAGGGGCGCTGCCAGCCGAAAATGTTGTAGCAGGGCGAGCCCCAGGGCGTGCAGTCGTAGTTGCGGTCGCCCATCAGGAATTCCAGAAACAGTGGCGACATGTTGAACTTCCACGACTTTTTGCGGTTCGACAGGATGGCGCGGAAGAGGCGGCGCACGCGGGCGCGGCCCAGGAAGCGGTTCTGGTCGGGCGCCTTGTCGTAGCTGTAGCCGGGCGACAGGACAACGCCCTCGACGCCGATGGCCATGACCTCGTCAAAGAAGGCGCGCACGTGGTTGGGGTCGGTGCCGTCGAAGAAGGTGGCGTTGGGCGTGACGCGGAAGCCGCGCTTGACGGCGTCCTTGATGCCTTCGACGGCCAGGTCCCAGCCGCCCTCGCGGCAAACGGAGAAGTCGTGCTCCTCGCGCTGGCCGTCGAGATGGACAGAGAACGTAAGGTACTTCGACGGCGTGAATTCGGGCAGGCGGCGCTTGAGCTCCAGGGCGTTGGTGCAGAGGTAGACGTACTTCTTGCGCGCCACCAGAGCGTTGACGATTTCCACGATCTGCGGATGCAGCAGCGGTTCTCCGCCGGGGATGGAAACCATGGGCGCACCGCACTCTTCGACGGCGGCCACGCATTGCTCGGGCGTGAGCTGCTTTTTCAGGATGTGCGGCGGATATTGCACTTTGCCGCAGCCGGCGCAGGCCAGGTTGCAGCGGAAAAGCGGCTCGAGCATGAGCACCAGCGGAAAACGCTTGTTGCCCTTGAGCCGGTTTTTGAGGACGTAGGTGGCCACCGTCCACATTTGAGAGATAGGAACTGCCATCGTTGAATGTCCCTCAGGGGTTGAAACCCCGATTCATGCTTAGTTGCTGCCAGCCTGTAGCCGGTAGCTTGCAGCCGGTAGCTTAAAGCCCGCTTGCCTTCCAAGGTCGTGCGAACAGCCGCCAGCCAGCTACCGGCTACGAACTAAAGGCTACCGGCTGCCGTTCTTTCCATGGCTCGCTTGTACGTGGTCAAAGCAAGCAATGGGAAATAATCGCGATACAGCGTATAGGCCAGGTAAAAGACCCTGGGGAAACCGGTGCCCGTGTAGAGCGCCTGGCGCGCGCCGCCTTCGCCGGTGCTTTCATCCCAACTGCCATCGGCGAGCTGGCGAGTGAGCAGCCAGCGTACGCCCTTGGCGATGGAGTCGGAGCGGTCGTCGCCGGCGGCGAGCAGACCAAGCAACGCCCAGGCGGTTTGCGAAGGCGTGCTGGGACCGATGCCGCGCGTGTCGGGATCATCGTACGTGCCGCAGGTTTCGCCCCACCCACCGTCGGGATTCTGCACCATGCGGATCCACTCCGCAGCCTGTTGCACCTGTGGCTCATGATGGTCGACGCCGATCGCGTCGAGCCCGCGCAGGACCAGGAATGTGCCGTAAAGGTAGTTGACGCCCCAGCGGCCGAACCAGCTTCCGTCGGGCTCCTGCTCAGCGAAGATGAACTTGATGGCCTTTTCCACGCGCTTGTCGGCTCGAGTGTAGCCGTAGTTGGCCAGTGTCTCCAGCATGCGCCCCGTGATGTCGACCGAAGGCGGATCCAGCATCGCGTTGTGGTCGGCGAAGGGGATGTACTGGAAGATCATCTTGGTATTGTCTTTGTCGAAGCTGCCCCAGCCGCCGTTCTTGCACTGCATGGCGAATTCCCAGGCGATGGCGCGCTGGGCCACCTGGTGCTGATAGCGCTCGCGGGGGTTGTCCACCTTGTT
>JASHQH010000197.1 GCA_030037635.1 Acidobacteriaceae bacterium | reverse complement strand
CGCCATGGTTCGCGATGCGGACGGCGACCTTTGGATTGCGACATTCGACGGGCTTTCGCGGCTCAGGAAGGGCAAGATCGCCAATTTCACCACGGCAAATGGGCTGCCGTCGAATGTGATTACTTCTCTGCTCGAGACCGATGACGGGTACACGGTTGCCGGAACCGAAGACCGCGGGGTCGCGATTGTGGACCATGGCGCCATTACTGCGCTGGCCGGAAATGTCCTCGATCAAACGAGCATTTACGCCATCGCCGGCGAAGGGACCGGCGCGCATCTCTGGTTTGCGACATCGAACGGCATCACTCGTTGCGATCGCGGCGCGGCCGGCCTCCCGCGCACGATCCGCATCGGAAATTGTCTCGATTTCTCGACCGCCGACGGCCTGCGCAGCCGCGAGACAGCCACCAACAGCCATCCCTCCGCGTGGCGCTCTCGCGATGGCCTGTTGTGGTTCGCCACGCCGAAAGGTCTGGTGGAAATCGACCCGGCGCACTTTCCGGTCAACACGGTGCCGCCGCCGGTCGAAATCGAGCGCTTTGCCGTGGACGACAAAGACGAGGCGCTGCTTGCAGCCGGCACTCTGCTCACCGTTCCCGCCGGCCGTGTGCGCTTTCAATTCGATTACGCAGGCCTAAGCTACGTTGCCCCGCAGAAGGTGCACTACCGGTACATGCTCGACGGCTTCGATCATGACTGGACCAATGCCGGCCCGCGGCGAACCGCCTATTACACCAACATTCCGCCCGGCCGCTACACCTTTCGCGTACAAGCCGCCAACAACGACGGTCTCTGGAACACCGCCGGAACTTCCATCCAATTCGAGCTCCGGCCCCACTTTTACCAGACGCTGTGGTTTTATGTGCTGGTGATTCTGGCCGCGGCGGCCCTCGTTTTTTACCTGCTCAAGCGGCGCCTGCGCCTGGCCGAGACCGAATTTCGCGCGGTGCTGGCCGAGCGCAATCGCATTGCGCGCGAGATTCACGACACCCTGGCGCAGGGCTACGTGGGCATCTCGGTCCAGCTCGAGGTGCTCGCCGGACTGCTGCGCCGGCGCAGTCTCGACGATGCGGTAAAACAATTGGATCAGACCCGCGAAGTCGTGCGCGAGGGCTTGGCCGAGGCGCGCCAATCCATCTGGTTGCTGCGCACCCAGGATGCGGGAGTAACCACCCTGCCCATGCGCCTGCAGCCCATGGTTGAAGCGGCTGGCGGCGACGGGCTTGCCGCCAGGTTTGAGCTCTTCGGGGCCTACCGGGCGCTGCCCCCTGAAATGGAGCGCGAGCTGCTGCGTGTCGCGCGCGAAGCGATGCATAATGTGAAGAAGCACGCAGGGGCAAAACATTTGTTTGTCCGATTGGATTACGGTGCCGAGGCGATTACGCTGGAGGTGCGCGATGACGGACGGGGCGGCGCGGTAACTTCCGCTGGCGGAGCCGCGCCGGGCCATTTTGGCCTCACCGGCATGAGAGAGCGCGCCGCCGCGATCGGCGGAACATTGGAAGTGGCAAGTGAGCCGGGCGCGGGAACCACGGTGCGGCTGAGCGTACCCGCGCCCATCTCGTTGCGCGTGCAACCCGGAGAGCAAAGATGACGACGGAATCGATTCGCGTGCTTGTGGTGGAGGACCACAACGTGGTTCGCCAGGGGCTGGTGGCGCTGCTCAAGACGGTGGACGGCTTGGAAGTGGTCGGCGAGGCCACTGACGGCGTCGAGGCCATTGCCCAATTTCGCGAGCGCCGGCCGGCCATCACCCTCATTGACCTGCGTCTGCCCAGGATGAGCGGAGTCGAAGTCATTGAGCGCCTGCGCATGGAGGAGCCCAAGGCGCGTTTCATCGTGCTCACCACCTACGACGGCGACGAAGATATTTACCGCGCCCTGAAAGCCGGCGCCAAAGCATATCTGCTCAAGGGCATGACCACCGAGGAGCTGGTTGCGGCGATCCGTGCCGTTCACGAAGGCAAGTCTCATATTCCCCCGGCCATCGCCGAACGGCTGGCCGAACGCATGGGCACTGAGGATCTTACCGAACGCGAATTCGAAGTGCTGGAGCAGATCGTGAACGGCAAGAGCAACAAAGAGATCGGCGCCGAGCTCGACATCTCCGAGGCTACGGTGAAGACTCATATCAACAGCTTGCTCAGCAAGCTCGGCGTAAGCGATCGAACCCAGGCCGCCACTGAGGCCATCCGCCGCGGTATCGTTCCTTTCGAATCCTTGAGAAAGCAGAAGCCATGATGATGAGGGCGGCGATCGGTGCAGTTTTGTGCGCCATCTTTCTGGCGTCCGGGCCGGCCAGCGCGCAAAAATCCGCCTGGCGGCAGGCCACCGATGCCGAGCTCCAGTCGGTGTTGCCGTCGCGGGCGCAGGTCGAAAACGAGCGCATCGAAACCGAAATGCGTACGGCGTCCGGAATTGTGAATAGCCGCGGGCAGTTCATCGCCGGCGTCGTCCTGCTCACCGCCGGATATTCGGCCGATGGAAAATATTCGCACTACCTCATCGTCCAGGCGCCGGTCCGGCTGGGCGGAATTCTGCTCCAGCCCGGCGACTACGCCTTCGGTTGGATTCGCGCGGGCGCCGAAGACACGCTCCGGGTTCACTTCCACGTGGCTGCGACTGGCGAGCTGGTGGGAACCACGGATGCGCATCGCATTGCCGGCTCCAGCCGCGTGGAGAGCCTCCACATCTGGCCGCCCGACGAAAAAGCCATTCTGCAGATTGGCCGCTTCGGCATTCCCTACGAACTGAATAAATAGGCCTGGCTCTCAATCGCCAATCACCGGCCAGTCGTTCACCCAGTCCAGTGTTTTAACCCACTGGTATGGCGCGCCGCCTTCTGAAAGATTCTGCACATGAAAGATCAGGAGGCTCTCACCGCTGCTCGCATCAACATACGCTGTGCCGCCTCCGGGCGCATTCCATGCGGCGTTGCCTTCCAGCAGCACCGTCCCACCGCCGTTGAGCATGGGCGTTCCGGCTTCGTCCACAAACGGTCCATGCACACTTGTCGAGCGCCCCATCGCCTCCTTGTAGTTGTCCTGCGCCAGCGTTGCCTGGCAGCAGTAATCTACTGAAACAAAGAGGTAATAATAGCCTCCATGCCGCACCATCGATGCCCCCTCAATGGGATTATTCGGCACTCCCGGACGCGTGGCCAGGTCGTAGCGCCTAGAATTCGACCCCAGCAGCATGCCGGTTTGCGGATCGATCTGCCGTTGCTTAATGCCCGTCCAATAGCTGCCGTAGGTCAGCCAGACACTGTTGTCGCTGTCCACCAGGATGTTCGGATCGATGGCATTGAAATCGTCGCCCGGATTCGACGCCAGCACTGGGCCGCGATCGACCCACTGGTAGCTTGGATCGGCGGGATCGAGAGTGGTGTTGGTCGCCAGCCCGATCACCGAGCGATTGCTGCCCAGCGTCGATCCGCAGTAATACACGTGGTACAGGCCGTTGAAATACGAAATATCCGGCGCCCAGAGCCCGGTCAGGCCGGGAACGTTTCCCGCAATCCAGGCGGGCACTCCACCAGGAAACACGGCCCCGCATGCGCTCCAATTCACTTTGTCCTGCGAGCAGCGAATCGGCAGATGGCTGATTGTCGGCGCGCTGCCCACGTCGGTGCTGAATGCAAAGTACGTGGAGCCTTGCCGCATGATGCTGGGATCGAGAACGGGAGCGACGTCGCCGGCTTGGGAGTAATTGGCGAGCGCATTGGACGCTTCTGCGTCATAAGAAAGGTGGCCTTCAATCGTCGCGGAACAGCCGCAGGCGAAGAGCAGGTAAATACAACCCAGGCACAGTCTGACTGCCCGCTCGTTTCCAAGCATAGGGAAGTAACCCTCGGGAAAGATGAGCCATTATACAGCGCAGCAACCCGATACAATGTCACATTCGCGCGCTCCACGGTCCGCGCTTGTTTTCTGCACTCATTTGTCTGTAAATTCAAAAAGCCGAGGCCGGACGGGGGCATCCTTTGAAGGCAACTGGCTGCCCCCATAACGAATCCAAACCTGTAACCGGGAAGGGTATTTACTGTATAGGCGGCGTCATAGATATACCGGCCAACCTACTAGACTGCTCTCACTCGGCAGCTGCCACCGGCGGAACTGATTTTGCGGGACTTCCCTCACCGCGTGGCAACAAGACAAAATTAGACGACTTTCATGGTCGGCCGATTACAGGCCTTCCCGCCAGTCCGGATGCAAAACCGAAAAAAAGACATGAGAAATTCTGAGCAAACGGCGGTCATCATCGGCGCTGGGCCGGCAGGACTCACAGCGGCCCTTGAGTTCTGCCGCAAATCTTCCATTCGCCCCATCGTGCTTGAAAGCAGCCATCGCATCGGCGGCATTTCCTGCACCGTTCGCCACAACGGCAATCGCATCGACATCGGCGGTCATCGTTTCTTTTCCAAGTCCGACCGCGTCATGGATTGGTGGACTGACATCATGCCCATCGACGGCGATGGCCATGACGGACACTCGGCCTGCATCTCTTATCAGAATCAGCAGCGCCTGGTGGTCCGCATCGACAAGAATCAAAACCGCCCGCCCGGCGATCCCGACTGTGTCATGCTGGTGCGCCCCCGCAAGAGCCGCATTTATTTCATGCGCTCTTTCTTTGATTACCCGCTTTCTTTTTCACCGGGTACGTTGCGCAAGCTTGGTCTCTGGCGCACGCTGCGCATCCTCGCCGGTTACCTGCGTGCACAGCTTCGCCCGCGCCGGCCTGAAAAGTCGCTCGAAGATTTTCTTATCAATCGCTTCGGCCACGAGCTCTACCTCACCTTCTTCAAGAGCTACACCGAGAAAGTCTGGGGCGTGCCCTGCGAACAGATCTCCGCTGCCTGGGGAGCCCAGCGCATCAAGGGTCTGTCGCTCACCAAGGCCGCGGCCCATTTCCTGCGCAAAATGCTCAGTCCGAAAAATGGCGCCGGCGATATCCGCCAGAAGAGATCTGAAACCTCTCTCATCGAGCAGTTCCTCTATCCCAAGCTCGGGCCCGGCCAACTCTGGGAGCGCGTTGCCAAACTCATCGAGGAACAGGGCGGCGAAGTCCGGCTGGGCTGGAAGGTCACGGGCATTCACGTCGAAAACCAGAGTGACGGCAGCGAGCGTGTGGTTTCGGTCCAGGCGCGCAATCCCAAGGGCGCGTTGGTTACCATTCCCGGCGACTACTTCTTCTCCACCATGCCGGTTCGTGAATTGCTGCACGCCGTCGATGTTCCCGTGCCCGCCCCAATTCGCGCCATCTCCGATGGCCTCCAGTATCGCGATTTCATCACCGTCGGACTCCTCGTCGACCGCCTCCTCCTCACCGAACTGGACGGCTCGCCCATTCAGGACACCTGGATCTACATCCAGGAGCCGGATGTGCTTGTGGGCCGCTTGCAGATCTTCAATAACTGGAGTCCATATATGGTCGCCGATCCCTCCAAGGTCTGGATCGGCCTTGAATATTTCTGCTACGACAGCGACGCGCTGTGGAGCATGCCCGACGAAGAGATCGTCAGGTTCGCCATCAACGAAGTTGCCTCCATCGGCATTCTCAAGGCCGACGAAGTCCGCGACTCTTGCGTGTTGCGCGTGCCCAAGACCTACCCCGCCTACTTTGGCACCTACGAGCGCTTCGACGAAATCGTGCGCTACATGGATCGTTTCGAGAACCTGTTCCTGGTGGGCCGCAATGGCATGCACAAGTACAACAACCAGGATCACTCCATGCTCACGGCCATGATGGCCGTTGAGAACATCCTCGCCGGCGTCACCAGCAAGCAAAATCTGTGGAGCGTCAACACCGAGCCGGAGTATCACGAGCAGAAGGAGGAAACGTCGCAGTCGCCCGCGGCCGCCGCCATCGGCCAGGCTCAACCCGACCGCAGGAGGGTCGCATGAGCAAGGTGGATTGGCTCGAAGCGAATCCAAGCGCGGCGAAAAATTCGGGCGCCGCTCTGCGCAAATTCGCTGTCGGCCTCCAGGGCGCCGTCGAGCGTCGGCCCTGGTCGAGTTTTGCGCTCTTTTCGGCCTTCTACTTCGTCATCGTCTTCAGCCTCTCGTCCATGAAGCTGCTCTGGCTCGACGAGCTCATCACCCTGCACATCGCGCAGCTCGGCTCGCTCTCTGCCATCTGGCACGCGCTCCAGCGCGGCGTCGATCCCAACCCGCCCCTCACCTACCTGCTGGTTCATCTGTCCACCCGCCTCTTGGGCGCTCACGAATACGCCTACCGGCTGCCGGATGCTATCGGTTACTGGATCGGTCTCCTCTCGCTCTTCGCATATCTGCGGCGTCTCCTGCCCGCTACCTGGGCTCTTGCAGGAACAGTCATCTCCACCACCATGGCGGCCTTCGAGTACAGCTATGAGAGCCGCTCCTATGGAATTTTCTACGGGCTCGCAATGGCCGCAGTACTCTGCTGGAGCTGGACCGTCGATCCCGCCACTTCGCGCACCGGCCGTCGCTTGTCGCTCGCCGGCATGACCCTCGCCCTGGCTGCCGGCATCTCCACCAACTACTTTGCCGTCCTTGCCTTCCTGCCCATCGCCGCCGGCGAAGCTGTGCGCGCCATCCTGCGCGCGCGCCATGCGCCACAAGCGCGCGCGATCCGACCCGCGCGTTACTTCGCGGCGTTCGATCTCCGCGTTTGGCTCGCCCTTCTGGCTGCAGCCTTGCCATTGCTTGCCTACCGGCAGCTCATTGCCCATTCCATCGCTCAGTTCTCGCCCTATGCCTTTAACAAAGTTTCCCTCGGCCAGGTCAGCGATTCCTATACCGAAATGGTGGAAATGGTGCTCTACCCGGCGCTGGCGCTCTTTACCTTCACGCTTCTTCTCCGCCTGGTCGCATGGCGAACGCGACACCTCTGCGCCGCCTGCCGCGCCGGCGTTCTGCCGCGCCCGCTGTCTGCGCTGGCAGCCCGCTCGCTCGATTCACTTGCCATTCCCGCACATGAAGGCGTGGCCATCCTCCTGCTCATGGCTTATCCCATCCTTGGCTACCTCATGGCCTCCATTCACGGCGGTATGCTCTCGCCTCGTTTTGTCATCCCTGTCTGTTTCGGATTCGCCATCGCCATCACGCTCGTCGTGTTTCAGATCTGCGGTCAGTTCCGCCCTGCGGCCGCCGCCTTGCTCTGCCTCGCCCTCGCCTGGCTCATCTGTCGCGAGTCGTACGTCGGCTATTGGTACGAAGAGCAGAAGCAATGCTTCTACAAGGTGGTCGACCGGCTTCCCCAGGCTGAAGCCGCTGCGCCGCCGGGATCGCCGATCGTGGTTTCCGATCCGCTCATGGTGCTCACTTTCCGGCACTACGCTCCGCCCCAGGTCGCCTCGCGCGTCGTATTGCCTCTGGATTTTCCAGCCATCCGCTTCTTCCGTCATGACGATTCACCTGAGGAGAATCTCTGGGCCGGCCGTAATCTCATTTACCAGCTGCGCATCATGCCCCTGGCCGACTTTCAGAACTTCGCAGGCAAATATCTGATCCTGGCCAGCGACGGCAACTGGTTTCTCGATGATCTCCGGGCCCATCACTATCCGGTTAAGCCGCTCCCCATCGACACCCGCGCCGAGGCCATCGGCGGTTTCACGCCTCTCGGCCACGGTACCCCCGCCTTCTATATAGGCTTTGGAGGCGGGCTGCCTGCAGCCACGCTTTCGCATCTCAATCAACCGGTGCCTTTTCAGGCATCTGACAACTTGCCTGCGGCGCATGTATATACGTTTCCTGAAACCATAGAATGAGCGCAACACCACACCCCCGCCCTGCACCACCGCCACCTCCCCGGCCCACTCTGGTCCCCGCAGCGGAACCCAGGCCGTCGCACCGCCGCCTCTATATCGTGCTCCTCTTCCTGCTGGCCGCTGCTGCCCTTGCCCTCATCGATGCCCTGGTAAGGCAGACCGTCGACGTTCAGGTAGTGTCTCCCCTTCGCCAGGACATCGAAACCACAGTGTCTTCTTCCGGGTTTGTCGTTCCCACGCACGACTACCCCATTCGCGCCAACTTTACCGGTCTCGTCGAGAAGATTTACGTGCACGTCGGGCAAAAAGTGCGAGCCGGACAAATGCTGGTCCGGATGAAGGATCAATACGCTCTCGGACGCCTCGACTCAGCGCGTGCTGCCTTGCAAGCGTCGCAATTGAACCTGCAGAACGCCCTGCAAAATGGCACACAGGACGAGCTGATCGGCTATGCGGCCGACCTTGCACGCGCTCAGAATGAGCGCGACAATGCCGCTGCTTCGCTGGCCACGTTGCAGCAGCTTGAGCGGCGGGGAAGCGTCTCCGAAGCCGAAGTGGCCAACGGGGTGCAACGCCTCAAGCTCGCCGACGCTGCCCTCGCCACGCTCCATCAGCGCATGGCGCATCGCTACAGCGCCGCCGACATTGCCAGCCTCAAGGCAAAAGTCAGGGCCGATCAGGACTCGGTCGCTGCCGAGCGCGTTTCCTGGGCCAATGCCAATATCGCGTCACCTGCCGCCGGAACCGTCTATCTCATTCCCATTTCGCCCTACGACTTTGTCAACGGCGGCAGCGAACTCATGGATGTCGCCGATCTCACCCAATTTGAAGTCCGCGCCCAGTTCTTCGAGGCCGACATTGGCAAGCTCCAGGTCGGCGCACCGGTCACCATCTCCTGGGATGGCGCGCCCGGAAGGTCGTGGACCGGCAGGGTAGTCGCGCGTCCCCTCGCCGTCGACCGCAATGGACCGGTCAGCGTCGGGCAGTGCATCATCGCGCTCACCAGTCCGCTCAACGATCTGCCCATCAACAGCAGTGTCACGGTTCTCGTGCAAACCGAAAAGCATTCCCATGTCCTCACCCTGCCTCGCCAAGCGGTTTATGGCAGCGGGTCACACCAATTCGTCTATCGCGTCGATAAAGACCGGCTGCGCAGAACGGCGGTCGAAACCGGCCTGGTCAACGCCATGACCATCGAAATCACCGGCGGGCTCACTGACCGCGATCTCGTCGCCCTCCGCGCCGTTGATGGATCGCGCCTCAGGGATGGGCGCCGCGTTGAAATTGCGAAAAATCATTCATCGTGAGGTCCCGATGAAATTGCTCTTGAAATGCAAGCGTTTTTGGGCCCCCTCGCTTCTGATCGCGGCCATCGCTGCAACCCCCGCCCTGGCCCAGGTGTCGTTCGCCAACGCCGTCAATCAGGCGCTCGAAAAAAGTCCGCGCGTCAAGACCGCGCAGGATGACCTCAAGAAAGCCCAAGCCGGCCTGGCGGTGATGAAAGATATCTTCATCCCCAGCGTCGTGGCCAGTGGTGGAGCGGGCGCTGCCACCGGCATTACTCTCAGCGTGCCCACCGTGTTTACGGTCGCAGCCCAATCCCTCGTCTACAGCCCGCAACAGCAGACGCTCATCCGCAGCGCCCGCCTCGATTTGAAAGCTGCCACCCTCGCCCTTGCCGAAGCACGCGAGCAAACCGCCGAAGATGCAGCCAATGCCTACTTGACGCTCAACCATGATCAATTAGCCGTGGACGCAATATCGCAGCAGCTCCAGTATCAGCTCAAGCTTGTCGACATTCTTCAGGATCGCGTGAACGCGCACCTCGATAATGAGCTTGATCTGAAAAAGGTCAGGCGTGATGCCTTGCAATTGCGCCTGCAATTGATGCAGGCCCAGGATGACCTCATTGCGCAGCGGGCTCGCCTCGCAGAGCTCACCGGCATGACAGAAAGCCAGTTGATCGCGGAAGCGGATACAATCCCCGATCTGCCTGCTATCCCCGAAGGAGTAAGCACGCCGGCGCCCGAAAGCCCGGGGATGCTCGCCGCCGAAGCCGGCCAGCAGGCGCGCGAGCTGCGCGCGCACGCCGACGCGCAATACACCTTCCGGCCCATCATCAGTTTCGGTGGCCAGTACGGCCGCGTGAGCCCTCTTGAGAATGTCTCGGAGTATTACAACCTGCACGGCGATTACAACGCTGCGTCCATTGGAGTGCAAATCCAGCTTCCCTTGCTCGATCGCGTGCGCTCCGCGGCCGCCCAGGTTTCCGCTGCCGACGCTGCTCATGGCGCAATCGACCTTCAGACGCAAAAGCTTGAGCAAGCCGCCGCGTATAGCAAATTTGAGCGCAATGCAGCCGAGCTCAACGTCAAGGCGCAGCTCGCCGAACTCGATTTCGGCATCGCGCAGGACGAGCTGCAATCGCTGCTCATCGCGCTGCATAGTTCGCCCGGCGGCGGGCCTGCCCCCACGCCCAAAGAAGAACAGATCTCGCGCATCCAGGAGCGGCAAAAATACCTGAATATGATCGACACGCGGCTCGATGCTGCGCGTGCTGAAATTGACTACCTGCGGCAGACCGGGCAGCTCGAGGATTGGCTCCACTCGCTCAATCCCGCTGCGCCCATGTCCAGGTAGGTATTTTATGGAAACTTATTCTTCATCGGTTTCTACCCAGCCTGCGGGCTACGATTTCGCAGTCGCTTCTTCGCCCGGCGTTCTCGTTGCGCCGGTTAAGGTTGAACGCCGACCGCCTCGCCTTTCCCTTGCTGCTGAAGGCGCGCTTGCCTCCCTCGTCCTCGCCGCTGTCGCCCTGGCCATTCACGGATACCACCCCTTTGCTGAAGATGGCGGCCCGTATTTTTCCGCGATCCTCAAGGCCATGCACCCGGCGCTTTTTCCCTCGTGGTCCCAGTTTGTCTCGGCGCTCACCAGGTTTTCCCTGTTCGCGCCGCTGGTCTCAGGCGTGGCTCGGCTCTCGGGGCTTTCCGCCGCGTGGGCCAATTTCCTGCTCTACTTTGTCAGTCTCTGGGCCACCATCTTCGCAGCCTGGCTCATCTCCACGCGCTGTTTTCTGTCGCGCCGGGCCCGCTATGGTGCGGTGTCCATCCTCGCGCTCTCGCTCACCATCCCCATCGCCGGAACCTCCCTGCTGCTCATCGATCCTTATCTCACCGCGCGCAGTTTCTCTACCCCACTGGGGCTCTTCGCCATCGCGGTCATGCTCCGCCTTACCCAATCCACCGGCCGCAACAGCATGCTTCTATGGCCATCCGCCGCCGCATGCCTGTTCTGCGCAATCGCCTCGGCCATCATGCACCCTCTCATGACCGCTGATACAGCCGGCTTTCTCATGCTGCTTTTTGCCCTCTCGCGCCCCAAATCAGCAGCTCGATTCTGGTCGGTCGCAGCCTTGTGCTGCCTCGCCATCCTCCTCGCTGCCTCCATCTCCCTGCTGCCGGCGCCGGCAACACCCGCGTATAGCGAAGCCGCACGCAGCCGCACCTATTGGTTTCTGGGTAAATGGCGCTGGTATGAAATCTTCGGCCTCGTTGCGCCTCTTCTGCTGCTTGATCTCCTTACGCGCTTCCGCTGGCGGCGCGTCCATCAGGGCGCGCGCTCCATGGCCCTCGCGTCCATTGCCGCCGGCGTCACGGCCATCGCTATCGCGCTTCTCTTCGCTCGCGCATCGTCGGTCTCTTACACCGTCGCCCGCTTGCAGCCCCTGCGCATCTTCCTCATCATCTACGTCGTCATGATTCTCCTGCTGGGCGCCTGCGCCGGCGAATTTTTCCTCGCCGTCAGGCGATGGCCATTCGCGATTCTGTTTCTGCTTCTCGGCGGCGTCATGTTTTTTGCCCAATTGCGCACCTATCCCGGGTCGGCTCATATCGAACTCCCCGGCGCGGCGCCGCGTAACGGGTGGGAACAGGCATTCCTCTGGATCCGCCGGAACACGCCGCCGGACGCGCGCTTCGCATTGGACGCCTACTACATCGGCTATCCGGGAGAAGACGCGCAATACTTCGGCGCCATCGCCCGGCGCAGCGCCTTGCCCGACTACTCCAAGGACGGCGGCATCGCGGCCATTGCCCCCGCCCTCGCCAACCAGTGGGCCGCTGCATCGGCAGCTCAAACCGGCCTCAACCATGAAACCGATACCCAACGCCTGGCCGCCCTCCATCCCTTCTCCATCGGTTGGATCGTGCTTCCAGCTGCATCGAAAACGGCCTTCCCATGCCCCTTTTCCAATTCCGCCGCCAAGGTCTGCCGCCTGACTCGCTGAGCGCCAGGACCCCGCTTCGCTTGCCGCTCCGCTTGCTGCCCCAATCGAACTTCACTTATAAATAGAGAAGAGCCACTCGGAATCTCAGCTATTTTTCGGAGCGTCGCCGGTTTTCTTCCGGCCCGGCGAGCTTCACAGGAAGTGTGTATCCTTTTTTTGCAGCCCTTGCCGCCCATCCCGGCGCCGGCTCACGGAGAGGCAGAAGCATGAAACCACTAAAGTCCGTTATCGCCAAGCCTTTGACGACGAACAAACACCTCATCCGCTGGGTCGAGAAAATGGCCGACTTGACCCAGCCCGCCCGCATCCACTGGGTCGACGGCAGCCGGCAGGAATACGACTGGCTTTGCGACGAGCTGGTGGCCTCGGGCACCTTCATCCGCCTCGACCAAACCAAGTGGCCCGGATGCTTCTACGCGCGCAGCGATCCGCGCGATGTGGCGCGTGTTGAAGATCGCACCTTCATCTGCTCTTATGCCAAAGATACCGCCGGGCCCACCAACAACTGGGTCGACCCCTACGAGATGCGCCGCAAGCTCAAGGACCTCTTCAAGGGCTCCATGCGCGGCCGGACCATGTATGTGCTGGCTTTCAGCATGGGACCCGTGGGCTCGCCTATGGCGCGCGTTGGCGTGCAGTTGACTGACTCGCCCTACGTCGTCGTCAACATGCGCATCATGACCCGCATCGGCCTGCCCGTGCTGGCAGAGATTGACCGCGACGTCGTGCGCGTGGTGCCTTGCATGCACTCCGTGGGCATGCCTCTGGTCAACGGACAAAAAGACGTGCCCTGGCCGTGCAACGACGAGAAGTACATCGTGCACTTCCCTGAGTCGCGCGAGATCTGGAGCTACGGCTCCGGCTACGGCGGCAATGCCCTGCTGGGCAAAAAGTGCTTCGCCCTGCGCATCGCCTCCAACATCGCGCGCGACGAAGGCTGGATGGCCGAGCACATGCTCATCGTGGGCGTCGAGTCGCCCCAGGGCGAGAAAACCTACGTGGCCGCTGCTTTTCCCTCGGCATGCGGAAAAACCAACCTGGCCATGATGCTGCCGCCCAAGGCGCTGGCCGGCTGGAAGGTCACTACCGTCGGCGACGACATTGCCTGGATCAAGCCCGACGCCAACGGCCATCTGCGCGCCATGAATCCCGAGGCCGGTTTTTTTGGCGTGGCCGTGGGAACCAGCGAAGAGACCAATCCCAATGCCATGGCCACGCTCCGGCGCAACACAATTTTTACCAACGTGGCGCTCACCCTGCGCAACGGCGTCCCCGAAGGCGTGTGGTGGGAGGGAATGACCGACGAGCCGCCGGCCGACGCCGGCCTTTCCATCGAAGACTGGCGCGGCCAGCCCTGGACCCCCCAGATCGCCGCCAAAACCGGCGCCAAGGCCTCGCATCCCAACGGCCGCTTTACGGCGCCGGCCGCGCAGTGCCCCTCCATTGACCCGGCCTGGGAAGATCCCGAGGGCGTTCCCATCGCCGGCTTCGTCTTTGGCGGGCGCCGCTCCACTACCATCCCCCTCGTCTATCAGGCCTTCAACTGGAGCGCGGGCGTCTACGTGGGCGCGACCATGGGCTCTGAAACCACCGCCGCCGCAGCGGGCGCGTTGGGTTTGGTGCGCCGCGATCCCATGGCCATGCTGCCTTTCTGCGGCTATCACATGGGCGACTACTTCCGCCACTGGATCAGAATGCAGCGCACCCTCAACTCCACCCCGCGCATCTTTCACGTCAACTGGTTCCGCAAGGGCGGCGACGGCCAGTTCCTCTGGCCGGGTTTCCGCGAAAACATGCGCGTGCTCAAGTGGATCGTGGACCGCTTGCACGGGCGCGCCCAGGGCAAGGAAACCGCCATCGGCTGGACCCCTTACTACGAAGACATGGATTGGTCCGGCCTCGACATCTCACCCGAGCAATTCGAACAGATGCAGGATGTGAACCGGGCGGCCTGGCGTAAGGAGCTCATCGGCCACGAAGAGCTCTTTATTGATCTCCACGACCACCTGCCGCCGGAGATGATCTACGAGCGCGAGCTCCTCATCTGCCGCTTGTAAACCACTCGTTGCCCCATCCTTGCAGCGCCTTTTGCTGCAAGGGTGGGACCGCGAAAACTAAGGTCCCGCGTCCCGTTCCAACACCGGCCTGAACCCCAGCTTCTCCCAGAAATCGCTCAACAGGGCCACCGTCTCTTCGCTCGTCGCAGGCCCTGCCCGCAACACCAGATCCCGTTCCGGCCCGCCCGTCAGCGCCTCCACTGAAGCGGCAATGGCGATGCACTTCTCAGGCCGGTTCGTGCAGCTTCCCAGGTCGGCGATCGACAAACTCGTCGTCGGCGTCGCCAACACTGTGCGCGGCGGCGCCATCCGATCCACCAGCCACAGAATCTCCAGCTTCGATTCCAGCTCGTCGGGCACGCAGTCCATCACCAGGTCGGCCTCGCGCACCGCATCCTCGATACTGGAAACGAAAGTCACCGCGGGCAGCGCCCGCGCATTCAACTGCCGCCGAATCGATTCGCGGGCATGATGCAGGTTGCCCGGCATCACGTCCTCAAGCAGCACGCGAAAGCCGGCGCGGGCCGCTCCCATTGCCAGCCATCGCCCCAGGGGCCCGGCTCCAATAATGGCTACTGTAGTCACTTGCGATGGCCGCAAAACGCCGCTCCGGCCTTACTTGGCGTTCAGCGCCTCCACCACGTCGTCGGCGCTGGGACGCGCCTCCTGCAGATGCTCGGCCACTTTGGCGCGCTCTTCGGCCGGCAGCGTGGGGACGGCCGCCAGCACCCGGCGCAAGGTCACGGCGACGTCGTCAATATAGTTCATCAGGCGGATGGCTTCTCCCGAGAGCGGCATGATTCTCCTCGATCTGCTGGTGTCCTGTAGAAGAAATTCGCAACATAAATGCCCCGGTCATCCTGAGCGAGTTTTGGTGCGGCATCCGGGTCCCTGGCATGGGTTCAGCCACTGAGCACCAAAACAAGTCGAAGGACCTGCATTTGGCGCCCTCGACCCATGCAACGAACTCCTGGGACACGGCTTTCGTTCTTCTCTCCATATTGTAGGGCCTGTGGCCATGGGAGGCCTCTGCGCAGTTACCACCGGCTCACTGGCCTTTATGCCTCGCGGCCCGCAACAAGCGTACAATCCCTTGGCGCTGGATTATGAAGTCACGAAAGGAGCTCCTCATGACCAGGAGAGATTTGATCGCCGCGCTCACGGCTCTGGGCGCTGCTTTGGCTCCGAAAAGCTTCGCCCAGATGACCACCGCCTCGCCCAAGAGTCCTGATCTTCCCTATATCGCCGAACAGAACGCCAAGCAGATCATGCTGCTCATGGACACCGACAAGGACGGCAGAATTTCCAAAAAGGAATGGATGAACTTCATGTCCAAAGAGTTCGACCGCCTGGATACCAACCACGACGGCTACATCGGCCAGAAGGATTTGCTGGCAACCCAGGTGTATGTCAACCAGCACGTCAACCCCGAGGTGCAGGGCAAGTAGCCGGCTTCCTCAAAAATCGTGATGGTGCTCAAAAATCGTGATGGTGGTCGATAAGAGTAGGCACCACGAACGGCGCATCTTCAGGCGCAGCTTCAGGCGCAGAGCCAGCGGCGCCCGACCGCTCCGCCTGCGCGCGTACCCGCGCCACCGTCATCCAATTGTCCTTGTACGGTCGCTCGGCGATCCACGGCGGCAGCGGCATTGAAAGATACCGGCTCAGGGCCTGCGCGTATCCCTCGTAGAGAAGGCGCATCTCGCGCAGACGCTCGCTCGAGAACTCGTCGCGGCAAACACTGACGCCGCTCTGGCAAAGCAGGTCAAACACCTTCTGATAGCTCTCGGGCGGCAGCCGGTCGGGCCCGCCGGAATCGGGACCCAGACCGAAGATCTGCGCCAGGTCCACCAGCGCGTGCCGCGCCATCGCAAACGTAAGCTGCGCCTGCCGTGCCGGCTGATTGCGAATGCCGGAAATCAGCAGAGCCGAAGTGTCCAGGATCGCGGTCAGAGCACCCAGCCAGCTTTGATTGGCGTGCTGGGAGCGGAAGTAGCACAGCAGGGGGTACGAAATATGGCTCTCCAACAGCTCGGCCGACCAGCGCTCCCATTCTGTCAGCAAAAGTGAAAGCGCTTCATCGCCCCCGGGGTAGGAGTGACGGCGCAGCAGCTCGGCCGCCGTCGGCGGCGATCCGGCGCGCGCGTCCAGAAGCGAGATGCTTACTTCGCGGCGCGAAAAGGCGCTGTAGAGAACGGGAAAGTAGCCCATCACCACCGCCAGCAGGCCCAGGCCCGACCCCGATTCCAGAATCACCAGGGCGCGGGCCAGTGAGTCCTGCGGCGTCACGTCACCCAGGCCGAGCGTAAAGATCGTGGTCCCGCTCACATACAGGTCTGAGGTAAAGCCGCTTCGGTGCGCCGCGTCGGCGAAGGGGCTGCCTGCGGCATAAAACAGCAGGGCAAATCCGAAAAGCATCGTCCCGGCCCAGATGGCGAGCAGCGCAACCAGCGAAAGCGGTCCGTAAAAGCTCAGGGCCGTCTCGCGCTTGCGCGCATTGTGAAAACGGCGCGTGAAGAACAGCCACGGCCGCCAACTCGCTGTAAAGAAGAGCTTGGTGATCCGAAACCGGCCCACCGCGCGCCGCGGCAAAATAATGGTCTGGAAGGCGTCGAGCAGCGTGACGAACAGGCACAGGATGCCGGCGATGAGGGCGAATACGTGCATCAGGCCTCCGTTGCGCGCCGCCGCGCGCCCGCGCGGGGAACTCGCAGCCGCTGTCTGCATTGTAGCCGCGCCCCAGCCGCGGAACCCCGGGGTCCCATTCGATGGCCACGCCTCGTTTTATTGCCAACCCGCTTGTCATTCCGAACGGAGCGGCTTGGGGCCCCATGATCGTGTCGCGATCATGGGGTAAGCGGAGCAACTCGTGGTCCCATAATCGTGGTTGCCCCATCCTAGGCGCGATTTTGTCTTTGCGCCTAGGGTGGGTTCAGATCATGGTTCGTGGCCCCATGAATCGGGGCGCCCGTCCTAACCCTCAGGATGGGCGGCCTGTGCGGGGCGTGGCGGCGAAAAACTGCCGTTCAGAGATTGCCGTTGGCGACCGGCTTTCTCCGGGCCGCCCGCTTTTGGCTACTGGCCACGCGCAGTTTGCGTTTAGGGTGGGGGAAAGCTATGCCCCTGGAACGACAACAGAAACGGGCAAACCGCTAACTGATCTTTTTCGACCACTTTACGAAATAAGCCGTTTGTTTCGTGCGGGCTGGAGAAAATGATCAAAGATCAAGCCATTGCAAACAAATCACTTAACCCCGAAAAGGGGTGGGGGGGTGGGAGTCACTGAAAAGATAATACCGGGGCCCCCGGCGAGCGGTCTTTGCTCGCTGGGGTGGCTCGCTCTCGCGGTCCCTGTCTCCGTGGCGCACTTTGGCGCGGCCCCGGCGCACCTTGGCACTCACGCTCCTCTCGCATCGCTTGCTACAGTGCGCTCCAGGAGGGCGAGATATGCGG
>JASHQH010000196.1 GCA_030037635.1 Acidobacteriaceae bacterium | reverse complement strand
AGTTCAAAGCCTCGCGCGCTTTTCCGTTTGGAAGTGAACGGCCTGCGCGTGGCGCCGGATGGATCCGATGCGCGGGGTTTCGTAGCATTGGGTCCTGCGAATACTGTGGACGTCGCGGCTGTGTCTGGAAATCTGAGCGTTTGGGACGATAGCGGTGGCACCGTAGCAAGTTTGGCCAAAGGGGTAGCGGTATCGCTTCATCCAGCTGCGGCAGCAGGCGCACCCAAAGGAGGAAACTTTTCGGAGATTGGTTTAGTAACTACTGAAGGTGGTCACTACTATCTTACGAGTAATACTGGGGTGAAATACCAACTGGTTAACTGGCCAGCGAATAAGCTTCAGAAATTAGTCGGCGATAAAGTCCAGGTGAACGGAGTGCTCGAGGCGGCTTCGACGCCGTCAGGCATTCCTCAGATCCTGATAACGTCGATTCAGCTGAATGGCGGACTGTCATCGACGGCGAAAGCCGCTTGGATCGCGGCTGGGATCGGGGGCGCGGGCCTTGGAATCGGTGTATACGAAGGGACTAAATCGTCTGCCAGCAAATGAGTTTCCTGAGTCGCAGGGATGAAAGTACCGGGGAAGGAAATCTCTTTCGAAATTTTAGAGGGGTTCGGACTATGACTTGCGATTCAGCGGGAGGCGCCGTGTGCATTCCATCGAGTTGGCGGTATCTCTCTTGAGCTGGCCAGTTTTCCTCATACCTCAGGGAACCTGCAGGGCAATTGCTGGCCCATCGGCTTCACCAAGCCATCGAGACCGATGACTATGTTCAAGTAGGTTGGTTACTTCGGTGCAAACCATACGGAACGATTCGTATTGCACGTGACTGACATTTTTCCCTTTCATTTTCGATGGGTTCGTGCTAACGTTCGTCAAAAGTCGTTGGCTGCCGTGATTCCTATCGCGGCGAACGGCACCGAGCCGTAGACAGAAGTCAGCGACTTAAGCAGCCCCGGGCTCCTGGGACTGAAGAGTGCGAAGCACGCCCGAAAACCCCCACGTTTAGTCGATGCATGCGCTCCAACATTGAAATTCAATGAAGGTCCTGAAGCCGCGATCGCGGATGATCAGCATCCGGCTGTCTGAAGAAGAGTATGAAGGTCTCTGCCGTCTCTCGGCAGTGACTGGCGCCCACAGCCTCTCCGACCTGGCACGTAACGCGATGCGTCTATTCCTGAGCGTCACGACTCATGACCGATTCCTAGCCGACCCAACAAGGATGGTTCAAGCTCAAATGGAGGTTCTTAGCCGGCGGATCGACGAGCTGAGAGACCAGCTTATGGGTACGGAGCGGCCGACGCCACAATAATTGTCAACATTTCCTGACGGCAACGACTCCTGAATCCTATTCATCAACGCGCAGCGGTCGTTCGCCAACGTGGACGGCCCGGGGAGCTTACATGAAAATCATGGCACTTGTCGGTCTTACATTCGCCGCCGCAGTTGCGGCGTCAGCGCAGCAGGGGCCGGTTCCGCTTCATGACGGAGCAGGGGCAACAACCTTAAGCGAGGTTTCGAACCTGCCTGTGGCGAAGATCGGCAACGATGATCTGATTGGCGTGACGGTTTACGACGCTCCCGAATTGACTCGCACCATCCGCGTAAGCCCAGAGGGAGATATCCGGCTGCCGATGGTGTCGCAGCCGATCCATGCGGCAGGTCTTTATCCTGAAGACTTAGAGAAAGTAATTGCCGCCGCATTGGTCAGTGATCAGGTGCTGGTAGATCCGGTAGTTACTGTCTCCATCGTTGAGTATCGAAGTCGTCCAATTACCGTAGTCGGCGAAGTGAGAACGCCGTTGACGTTTCAGGCGATGGGTAACGTGACTCTGCTCGATGCAATATCCCGAGCCCAGGGGTTGACTGAGAACGCTGGCTCGGAAATCCTTGTGAGTCATCAGACGCAGGGTGCGGACGGCAAACCAACGACATTTGTACAGCGCATCTCCGTCCGCGGCCTCATCGATGGGTCGAACCCATCTTTGGATCTGGCTCTGCAAGGTGGAGAAGTCATTCGGGTTCCCGAGGCTGGACGGATTTATGTTGTTGGGAACGTAAAGAAACCGGGCGCTTTTTACGTCACAGATGGCTCGGAAAGCAGTGTGTTGAAGGCGCTGTCGCTTTCCGAAGGTTTGGACAGTTTTTCCTCGCACAGTGCTTATATCTATCGCCTTGACGACAGCGGGAAGGGCCGGAAAGAGATTCCCATCGAGCTGAAGAAGATCATGAATCGCAAATCGCCAGACGTGGCGCTCGAGGCGGGTGACATCCTCTATATCCCCAGCGCGAGCGGCGCCAAAGCAAGCCTGAAGGTTCTTGAAGAATCAATAGGCGTCGGCACCGCTCTCAGCACCGCATTGATCATCTACGCACACTAGAACCGGTCTCATAAACCGAATTTATCAACTCCAGAGCGTCGTGGGACCCGCCTTGTTGTTGGGTCCCATACTTGTGCGGCGGCACTCCGCTCGTTGCTGTTTATGAGACCGGTTGTAGTGCGCAGGAAGAGGACAAATGCCCCAATCATCGAAACTCGTGGAAGTTCTTACTCCTGAAAATCCGGCTGCCCTGACCGTTCCGGCCTATTATTCGCCCATCGCGGTGCAAGAAGAAACGGAATCGGCGGGCCCCGTGGTTCCGCTATCTCACTACTTTTGGATTCTCCGCCGCCACATCTGGAAGATCCTGGCGTTTGTTGCCACCTGCTTGCTCGCAACCTTTGTGGTGTCGGCCAGAATGCAGCCAATTTACGAGTCCACGGCAACCGTGGATGTAGACCGTCAAGCACCCTCGGAGGTCGTGGGTGAGGATTCGACACGTTCAGGCGCCCCGAACGATGCAGATCAGTTCCTGGCTACTCAGATAAAGCTGATTCAATCCGACGCTGTCCTGCGGCCGGTCGCTGAACAGTTCCATCTCCTCAGCCGTGAGGGACAAACGAAAAGTGACGCAACAGAGCACGAGCAACCTCTCGCTGCAGCGCCGATTACTTTACGGCAGTTGAAGGTGACGCGGCCTCCGAATACCTATCTTTTGCTCATCAGCTATCGTTCGCCTGACGCGCAACTCGCTGCCGATGTGGCAAATGCGACCGCCAATTCGTATCTGCTGCAGACATATAACCTCCGTATTCGTTCGGCTGCCGGTTTGTCGACGTTTATGGAAAAGCAGCTCGATGAGCTGAAAGCAAAAATGGAGCAATCCAGTTTGGCGCTGGCCCAGTTCGAAAAGGACCTGGATGTCATCAATCCCGAAGAGAAGACCAACATCCTGTCGGCGCGGCTGCTGCAGTTAAACACCGACTATACGATGGCCCAGGCGGACCGTGTTCGAGCGGAAGCGGCGTGGAACGCGATCAGGTCCGGCTCTCCGGAGGCCGCAGAGGCATCTTCGCAGGGAGATACGCTGATCAAGCTGACCGACACGCTCGATCAAGCGCGTCAACGTCTCGCATTAGTCAAATCCACGTACGGCACAACCCACCCGGAGTACCGCAAGGCAGCTTCCGAACTTGCAGAGGTCCAAAAGCAGTTCGATGAGGCTCGGCGCAATATCGCCGATCGAGTGCAGGCCCAATACAAGGAAAGCGTGAACCGCGAACAGATGCTTCAGGCGGCGGTGAGCCAAGCCAAGGCGGAGTGGGACCATGTCAATGCGCGCTCCTTCGAGTACCAGCAACTGAAGCAGGAAGCGGACGCAGACAAAGCGCTCTACAACGAACTCATCAAAAAGATTCGGGAGGCCGATATTAATGCGGGCTTTCAGAACAACAACATTCGGATTGCGGATCTCGCGCGTCCTGCGCTGCGGCCAGTGTTTCCGAATTTCAAGCTCAATCTGATTTTGGCGTTTCTCTTTTCAACACTGCTGGCAATCGGAGCAACTCTCTTGCTGGATTCACTCGACACAACTCTCCGTGACCCCGCCGAGGCGAGTCGCTTCCTTGGCGCAGACGTAATTGCCGCGATGCCGAGTGATCGAATGGCTGCGCAGCTCCCCCGGCCAGTTGCTGCAGTTGCGCCAACACAAATGGTTCCAGCAAGCATCGATAAGGACAGGCGAAAAGGGTACTATCGCTCGGCGTCGAGTTTCGATGAGGCTGTCCGGACGCTCCGCAACACGATTCTTTTGTCTGACTTTGAAGGGCGATTGCACTCCATGGTACTCACGAGCGCGACGCCTGGTGAAGGCAAGACAACGCTTGCTGCTCATCTTGCCATCGCGCATGCCGATCGTGGGAACAAAACCTTGCTCGT
>JASHQH010000195.1 GCA_030037635.1 Acidobacteriaceae bacterium | reverse complement strand
ACCCGCCGTTGCCCCATCCTTCGCCGCGGGTGCCCCGTCCTGGCTCTGCTAGGGCGGGAGCGACACCGTCCTCGCCTCCGAACTTCTCGCTGCCCCATCCTTCGCGCAGCGGGTGCCCCGTCCTGGCTCTGCTAGGGGGGAGCGACACCGTCCTCGCCTCCGAACTTCTCGCTGCCCCATCCTTCGCGCAGCGGGTGCCCCGTCCTAGCTCTGCTAGGGCGGGAGCGACCCCGTCCTCGCCTCCGAACCCGCCGTTGCCCCATCCTTCGCGCAGCTTTTCGCGCGAAGGGTGGGATCCGCCAACCCCGCCGCCCCGCCAACCCCGCCGCTTCCTCAATTCCCTCCGCACCAGTACTTCAGCGTGTACGCCGTCGATGCCGTCAGCGCCGCATTCGCCGTGATCGTGATCGCCGTCGTGCTTTCCGTCCACGTGTTCGTCGTAATCACCGCGCTCGCGCTCTCCGTGCTCACCATGCAGTTGGCAGAATTCGTGTGCGTATTCGGGAACCCCAGGGTCGCCAGCGTGCCCGTCGTCGGACTCGTTCCCGTCGTCAGCGTCACCGTCCCGCTCACTCCGTCGCACACGTGCCCGCTCGCGCACGCGATGGTCGGGCTCGATCCCGACGCTGCTCCTGCCGTCAGCGTCATCGTCCCCGTGCCCATAAAAAATTTGCCCGAAACAAATCCAGTCGCCGTCGTATTGCCGCTCCCCGTCACCGTCAGCACCGCCGACGGGCTCGATCCGCCGTTCTCCACCACCAGTCCCGCCGTCCCACTGCTCGCCCCGCAGTTCAGGCACACTTCGTACGCGCCGCTCCCGGCGTTGATGTTCGTATTCCCGCCCCCCTGGTAAATCGTCATGCGGTCCAGATTGTTGGCCGCATCTTTAATGTGGTACGTGTAGCTCGTATCCACCAGGTTCTGCCACTCCGCCGCGCCGCTGTAGTTCTGCCACTGGATCTCTTCGTTCTGCGCCGCGCTCGTGCCCGCCTCAATCTCCACCACGTTCGCCGCCGCCGCCGTGTTGTTGAACAGGTTCGCGCTGCCTCCCAGTGTCGACGAGCCGCTCGTCGCAAGGCTGGTCGCGCTCGCCGCTCCCAGCGCCGGCGTAGTCAGCGTGGGACTGGTCGCCAGCACTACGCTTCCGCTGCCCGTCGTCGCCGCCGCCGTCAGTTGCGACGAGGCATTGCTGCTCAGCACGCTCGCGCTCGCCGGCACGCTCGTCGTGTTTCCTGCAATCGTGCAGGTCGTTCCCGCGCACGAAACCCCCGCTCCCGTCAGCGTGAACGCCCCGCTGTTTCCATTGATCGAGCTCACGCTGCTCGGCAGCGCACCCGGCGTCCATAAATCCGTCGTCGCGTTCCACACCGGCACGTATCCGTTGGCCGCTCCGCTGTCCGTCCAGTCCGCCAGGTTTCCCGTCGCCAGCGGAGAGCCGTTGATGTCCAGGCCCCCAAATGATTCTGTCAGCGGCGTCGCCGGCACCGCGGCGTTGTTGTAACCGCTCGGCGCCGGGCCGGTAAAGTTCTGGTTCATCCACGCCTGCACCATCCCGGGCGTCCACCCAAGAGATGCCGGAAAGTAGTCGATGCGTGGAAACGCCGCAGCGCCGTAGTTCGATACGGGGCATCCACTGGTCATAACCAGCGATCCGCTTGTGGCCCCGGCTGGTATTACAACCATCGTCCTGTCGAAATGCCACGGATCGTTTGGGAATAGAGGATCGGCGGCTAAGCTCTTGGCTAAAATCGATCCTGACCCGCCTGCACCGCTCGTCACCGTTAAGGTCAATGGCCCAAACTGCGTGCTTTCGAGCCCATAGGTCATAGCTCCTGCTACGTAGATATCGCCCTGATTCAAAGTCGGCGGCGCC
Organism: Acidobacteriaceae bacterium; assembly: GCA_030037635.1. Lineage (GTDB taxonomy): Bacteria > Acidobacteriota > Terriglobia > Terriglobales > Acidobacteriaceae > Telmatobacter. Next base: position 13,507 of record JASHQH010000195.1, on the reverse strand, counting down.
TGACGATAAAACGCAACCGATGGCGACGATCCCGTGGCAGCCAAACTGTATGCCGCCGGACCGCTGGGCCAAATGGTCGTCGCCGTCGCCGTGCAATTCGTCAATACCCACGAGCCTGACGTCTGAGGAACGCTCAGCGTTTTCGACGGGATCACCTGCGGCTCCGGATTCACCAGCTCGTGCTGTCGAATCATCGACTCCCCGGCCGCGTTTACTTCGTTGATTGGCGCTGTCGAACACTCCGGCCCAAACACCTGCGTCCCCGCTCCGTTCACGCTCAGGTGTCCGCAAAAATTGGCGTTCGCAATCTGGTTCGTGCTCTCGCCAAACAGGGGCGAATTCACCACAGCCGTGCTCGATGCCGTATTGCCTGAAAAAGAAGTAAACAGCGCGTACTGGAATAATGCGCCGTACAGATTGTCGGTCAGGTTCGGCGAATCCACCACCACCGTGTTGATCGCACCCACTCCGCTGGTATCGAAGGCATAGGCGGCGATGAACGGGTCCTCAATCTGGTCGTTCTTGAATGTCATCAGGCTGCCGCCAAAACCGTTGGCCAGGCTGCTCGCTGAGCCGCTGTCCACTTTCACTCCGCCGTAAAAGTTCGAGTGATCCGAGGAGTCCGATCCCCAGCCTCCGCACGGGCTCCCGCAGTTATACGTACTCCTGAAGGCATAACTATGGCCGGTATTCTCTGCAAAGGTGCTCTGGCCGTCCAGGACGAACGCCGAATCCATCGTCTCGCCGCCCTCGCCGGTTTCGCCCGACGTCGATCCTCCGGAAACGTGCGTCAGATGACAGAAAGCGATATCCGCGCAGATAATCCCGCCTCCCGGTCCCTTCGCCTGAATGTCCTTCGCGTTCTCAAACAGCGTGTTGTATTCGCTGGCAGCTCCATACCCCAGCATCAGGGCCCATTGGCCGATCACTGCGTTGGCCAGATGTGGAAAGCCGAAGGCTGCGGTAAATGTGTTCCCGCTCGTCGCCGTCACCGCCACGCTTTCTTTTGTCCACTCATTGATCCCGGTAATCGAAGCGCTCGAAGCCGAGCACGTGCTGCCGGCGTGATACCACATCAGCGTGCCAGGCCAGTTATTCGTCGGACCATCGACAAAGTAACTGCTCCCATTGCACGATGTTCCTCCATTGGTAACTGCCACCGCGTGGCCGTACCAGATCGGGCATCCATAAGTCGATTGACCCGGAGAGCCGGCAACGGAACAGGTCGCCACATCGAAGTTACCCGAAGCAGCCAGGGCGTAGGCGCTCCCGAACGGCTCTTGCCCCGATGCCGTCCCCGAAAAAGCCGTCGTCGGAATATTCACTTCAAATTGGCTTGATGAAAGCCCGGTAGAAAGCACCGTCTCGGTCAAGCCGTTCAGGAACAATCCATTCTGGAAACCCCCGAACGTGATCGTGTTCCCTGCGGAAAGCGTATTGTTGGGCCATGTCTGAACCGTGCAAGTCTCCGTGCCGCTCACTAACTGGCACGAGTAACTGCTGACGGCATTCGCTGCCGAAATCGAAACCCCGCTCCACGTCTGGTAGTCGCTCACCAGCAGTTCCGTCCCCGGATAAATCCCCAGCATGCTTCCCGGTGTCACGGTTTGCGTTCCCGCCGCGACGTTCCCTCCGCTTGGATTCAGAGTGGTCGTCGGCGTGATGTTGCTGATGTTCGCTACCGGCGTTGCGAACGAAACGGCCGACGTGCCGCCCGCTCCCTCCGCGGCAATCGTCCCGCCGGCTACTGCAAAATTAACCGTCGAACCTGCGCTCACATATCCGCCCTCGAAGAGCAGCGAATACCCCGAACTTTGCCCCGCCGACCAGTTCAGCGTCGGCCAGTCCGCAAAGAAGCATTGCGACGGAATCTTGATCGGCGGAGCGCCGCCCAATGCATAGGTATTGCCCATCGCGTTGATCGCATCCTGCACGCCGGCCGTGTCGTCCGGATAGATCGTGACATTTGAAACTGCCGTCGCCGTAGCCGGAGAAAACGTCAGCGTATTCGTCGTCGCGTTCCAGCCTGAAACCGTCGCCAGGCCCCAGTTACCGCCCGTCCCGGCGCCCGGAATCGCAAGATGCATTCCCGTCAACCACGCCACTCCATTCGTCGAAAGCGTAACGCTCGTGCTGCCGCTCGCGATGCTCCCCGTTACCGTTGCGGTCTTTCCCGTGCAGGTCGCATCGGCCCCGAACGAGGTAATATTCACGCCCTCGCCAAGGCCCACCTTCGTGCTCCCCGCGCTCAACGCCGAACCCGCTACGTTGCCTTGCACCGCCACTCCGTTGTTTCCGTCCGATGCCGCTCCCGGCAACAGGTTTCCCAGCGCGCCGCTCGCACTCGTGGCGCCCGTCCCGCCCGCAGCCACGGGAACCGCGTTCATGCCCCCGATCGTCGTCCCGCTTGCCGTGTAATACGCAATCTGCCCCGTATTTCCCGAGTCAATCGTTCCCCCCGCGCCTCCTGACCCCGATCCCGTCCCGCACGGCGCGCCGGTGTTGGTCAGGTAGCCGCTCTGATCCACCTGCAGGCAGCTGTAGCCGCTGCTCGAAGCCACGCCAGGAAAGTGATACACCCCCGCGCCCGCGTTTTCTGACACGTCGAACAGGTGAGTTGTGTAATAGCTCCCCCCGCCGTACACTGAAAAGCCGCCCGTGCCCCCGGTGCTCGTGTTGTTCACTGCCACCGCGCTGCTGCCCTGGCTGTCGATCTCCGTCCCCGCGTTGGGAAACGCACGGAACACATTCGCCGGCGTGGTCGCCCCGTCGTTATGCAGCGCGCAGACTGACGTGCTGGCGCAGTTCCATGACCACTGGTAGCCTCCGCTCGTATTGAAGCGCGTGCTCCCCATCAGCGTCAGATTGCCGCTCGCATCGATCCCCCCCGCCTCGGTTGGCGTGCTCCCTCCGCTGTCGAACACCACGCCGCCCGTGCCGGAGTTGGCCGAGCAGTTGAAGCACACTGACCCCGTGCCCGCCGCGTTCAAATAGCTCTGATCGTTGCCGCCCGCTGTCGTGCTCTGGATGATGCCCAGCCGGTTCACGCTGTTCAGCATGTCCTGGAGTTCCCACACCTGCACGCCGGTCGTGCCGTCGCCCGGTCCCCACAGCCACGTGTTCTGGTAACTGCCCGGTGCGCCGGCTACGTCGGTGGTGTATTCGTCCTGCACGCCGCGCACATTGCCCAGTCCAATCCCGGTATAGATGTGGTTGATCACCGTGCTGTCGGCCTGGCTCCGCCAGACGTCGCCGTTCAGGTTATTCGTGCCGCGGTGAAAGGCGTCCGTAAAGCTGTTATGTTCGCCGTTGTCCGTCAGTTTCCCAATGAACATCGTTCCGCCTGTCATCCACAGGTTGTACTGGCTTCCCGCGTCCGCCACCACCTGGCTTGTCGAGTTCTCGTTGCGCAGCCCTACAATCGTGTTATCCTGCGCGTTTGGCCCTAAGTGCAGCACCGTCCCGCAACCCTCCACATCTCCACCCGTGAAGGTATTGCCATCGCCCTGCTGTAAGTTGATCCCATAAGTGCCGCTGATCGGGCTCCCATTACTCGTCGCGCAGTCAATATGGACTCTCACAAACGTGCTTGCGTTCATCCAGTCGGTCGTCGCCGCATTCGCCACTTGGTGCCCGATCGCGTTCACCGCTGTCCCGAACCCGTCTAACTCGTTGTCCAGGAAGGTGCCTCCCGTGTAATTCCCCGTCCCATCCAGTGTCATCCCCGTCTGGTTTGAGTTACCAAGAAAATATAAGCTCTCTAAGTCCAGTTCCTGGGTCCTGTAAGCCACAAATCCCTGCGCTCCGCTGGCGGCAGCGGTCGTATTGATCACCATGTTATCCATGTGAAAGCCAAGAGTATTCGCCGCATAAGTGGGGTCGCCCACTTGTATCATCGCGCCTGCGCCGGAGTACGCCAGCGCCGTTCCGCCTTGGCTGCCGTTGCCCGGCGACCCGCCTCGCAGCGCGCAGCCGCGCAGGCTCACGTTCCGCGTACCCGCCGTCACCACAATCTGGTTGGCTGTGGTAATCGTCGCGCACGGCATCAGCACGGTCGTGTTCCCGGTTGAAATCGTCAGGTTCGACCCCATCGTCAGGTTGCCCGTAAAATTCCGTGCATCGCACGTTCCGCCATAGGCCGCACTCAGCGCATTCACGCACGCCTGAATCTTCGCGCCAATATCGGCCCCCGGAAATTGATCCGCCTCATACGCGCCGCCGATCTCGAGTGCCGTGAATGTTCCCGTCACCGTCCCTCCGGTTAGCGGCAGCGCCGTCGCCACCTGCCCGTCCACGTAATGCTTCGTCGCCGCCTGCATCGGTTGCGTGGGATCGGCATTCAGATACAGCGGTCCCGTCAGCGTTCCGCCCGACGCCGTCAGTTGGCTCGCCTCCATCTCCGCCACCGCTTGGTCCACGTACGCCTTGCTCACCGTCTGCACCGCCTGCGCCGCCGGCATCACTTGCGCCTGCACCTGCGCCAGCGTCGCCGATGCCGCCGCCGGCACCACCCAGTACTGCGTGCTCGTCGACCCGTCGCTCATGTAGAACACGGCTGTGTAGTACTCTCCCGCAGGCGTCGCCCCCTGGTTCGGCGCGAGGCTCACGCTTACAAATCCGTCCGCCGCAATCGTCACCGTGGTCGACTCCGCCACCACCGCTTGCCCTGCGGAGGTTGTAAACGCCGGCCAGCTGATCGTCAGTGTCCCCGCGCCCGGCTGTCCGTTCGCCAGGTACACTGTGCCCTGCACCGTGGTCGTGCTCACGCCCTGCGCCAGCCCTGTCGCCGCCATTCCCATCGCCAGCAGCCACGCCGCCGCTCGTTGCCCCATCCTTTTCGCGCCCTTTGCCAAAAGGGTGGAAATCCACATCGACTCGCGCCCCATCCTCAAACATCCGTCCTTCATGAACACCCTTCCCATCACGTCCTTCTCACCGAATCTTCCCGCTCTTTGCGGGATTCGCAAAATCCCCATCCAACTCCTCTACGCTCTCTTCGCCTCAACCGTCCCTGCCGCCCGTCACCAAGCCCTGTTCCTTCGCCGCCGATCCCTGCAGGAATCTCGGCGTCATCGCCCCCAACTCAGCCTTTGTCGTCGGGGTGGCGCCACCAGGCAGCAGCCACCTCCGGCGAATTTCAAAAGCGCGCACCCTCTCTGCTCCTGCCGCAAAAGCCGGGCAGCCGGCAACTAGGCGTCGGCCGCCGTCTTTTCCGCGCTCTCCTCATACTCCTTCTCCAGCGCCAGCAACTGCGCCCAGCTCGCGCCCTTCTGCTTCTTCTTTTTCCTTTTCCCCTTCGCGCCGCCCTTCCGCTTCTTGTCCATCAGCAGAATCACGATGTCCGCGCCATGCAGACTGCCGTCAGCCGCTTTTTTCACCAGCCTCTTGGCAATCTTCCCGCTCGCCGTCTTCACCTCCGCCTTCACCGCCTGCCGCAGAGCCTTCTTCGCCCCCTTGTACTTTTTCTTCTCCGGTGCCTCGTCCACCGGCTCATCGTTGCCTGCGCCGTCTTCCTCCGGCATCTCCGCTTCCTTGTCACCCTCTCGTTCGCTTTCCGAATTCTGTCCGTTCCTTCCCATCTACCCCACCTCTTCCGCCTCTCCGGCTGCCATCCTCCAAAAGCGAAAGGGGCAACTCGCTCATCGAGTCGCCCCTCTGCATTTCCTCCAGAACCGCGTCCTGCCCAAACGCAGCCCCGGATTTCCAGAAAAGCCCTTCCGCTTTCCCGTCCATTCCTCTTCACTTTGGATGGATTGGCTTCATCTTATCCAATGCGCCCGAAATTCTCTGCAAATCCGCGCATAAAAATTTTACCTTTATTTTCAATCACTTGCGCCAACCCACCCCTCGCCGCCCTTTGACAAATCAAAACCCCGCTGGCCCGGCGCGCCGCGCGTCCGCCCTCGCCCAACCCCGTCGCAACGGTATTGGCAGATCCATCCCCGCGCCGTAAAACCGTACAACCGGTCTCATAAATGGCAACGAGCCACGCCGCGCAAGTATGGGACCCAACAACAAGGCGGGTCCCACGAAGTTCGGGAGTTGATAAAGTCGGTTGATGAGACCGGTTCTAGTGATGCCCGTTCCGTCCTCATCGCATTCTGCCCAGCCAACTCCGCCAACCCCGTTGAAAGGACACAACCCATGAACTACCTGCAAAAGTTCAGGATCGACCCTGGATCCAAAGTCAAGCTCAGGGACTTCGACCCCGATTTCAAACCCGCGCACCAGCATCACGGCTCTGCCGTCGACGAAACCGCTCATTATCAGGAGAAGCTCCGCGAGCTACAGGACCTGCTCTACGCCGAGCGCCGTCATTCTCTTCTCATCTGCCTTCAGGCCGTCGATACCGGCGGCAAAGATGGCGTCATCAACCACGTCCTCGGCGCCATGAACCCGCAGGGCTGCCGCGTTGCCGCCTTTAAGCAGCCCACCCCCGAAGAGCTTGCCCACGACTTCCTCTGGCGCGCCCACTGCGCCGCGCCCGCCCGCGGCGAAGTCGTCATCTTCAACCGCTCCCATTACGAAGACGTTCTCGTCGTCCGCGTCCACAATCTTGTCCCTCCAAAAGTCTGGTCCCGCCGCTACGATCTCATCAACCACTTCGAGCGCAACCTCGTCGACAATGGCGCCCAGATTCTCAAGTTCTATCTCCACATCTCCAAAAAGGAGCAGTTGAAGCGCTTCAAAGAGCGCCTCGACGACCCCGCCAAGCACTGGAAAATCAGCGAAGCCGACTACAAGGAGCGGGAATTCTGGGGCAGCTACACGGCCGCCTACGAAGAAGCGCTCTCCCGCTGCAGCACCGCCCGCGCCCCCTGGTTCGTCATCCCCTCCAACCACAAATGGTTTCGCAACCTGGCCATCGCCCGCATCGTCGTCGAGCACCTCGAGTCGCTCCGCATGCAGTACCCCAAGCCCACCGTCGATCTCGACTGCATCCGCCGCGAATACCACGCCGCCGCCAAACACCCCTAGCGCCAGCCCACGCGAACCCCCCCGTTGCCCCATCCTTCGCGCCGCGGGTGCCACCCTGCGGGTGCCCCGTCCTAGCTCTGCTAGGGCGGGAGCGACACCATCCTCGCCTCCGACCCCCCCGTTGCCCCATCCTTCGCGCAGCTTTTTCGCGCGAAGGGTGGGATCCACTACCCCCCCACAACCCCCTCGAGCTGCCCCAGCGCCGCAGTCATGCCCGCCGCGTCGTCGTTTTCGATAGCCGTGAAGAGCGCCACCCACGCCGCCCGGCCCTTTGCGAATGCGGGCGACTCCGAAAGAAAATGCAGCGTCCCTGCGAAATTCCAATCCGCTTTTTTCCCCTCCGCGGCGTCCTTCTTCAGGGCCCCCTCCGCTGCCAGCGCGCCGCTCTTGTTCCCCGATCCCCATTGGCATGCAAGTTCCAGAGCATCGCGCACCGGAATCAGCGGCGCCGTCGTCGCGCTGTCTGAAAGCGGTCCCGCCTGCTCCAGGCAGACATCAAACCGCGCTGCCGTCAGCGCACCCTCCATCAGCTCCGTGCGATTCGCGGCCGATGGGTCGACCCCCACCAGGCGTTCATCCAGCTCCAGCGCCCGGTCGAAGCGAAACAATCGGTCGTGGTACACCGCGCCGGTCGTATCCAGCAAATCTTCATCGTTCTGTTCCACCTCCAGAGCCGATTCGTACGCCGCCACTGCCTGTTCGAACAGCGCTGTAGCTGCATCTCCGCTGGCCCGCTCGCCCTCTGACCTCAGCGCGAAAGCAAGACTCTCCTGCGTGTCCGCCCACAATTGCGGCTCATTGGCTTTGCTGCGAACCTCCAGAGCCTTCCTGAAGGCTTGGGCCGCCTCATCCAGCAGCGCCATCGCCTTGTCGCCCGTTACGCGTAAGCCCTCATCCCGCAGAGCAACGCCGAGGTTATTTTCTGTATTGGCCCAGTCTCGCGGCAGATCGCTTTCCGTCCGCACCTCCAGCGCTGCGCGATATGCCGTCACCGCCTGGTCGAGAAATGCCAACGCCTGGTCGCCCTTCGCGCTCTCTCCCTCGTTGTCCAGCGCCGTCCCCAACACGTTCTGCGCCATCGCCCAATACTGGGGCATGTCCCCCTTGGTGTAGACTTCCAGCGCCTCGCGATCCGACTCCACCGCGCGCCCCAGCAACCCCATCGCCTTGTCGCCGCTGGCCCGCGTGCCCTCATCGTCCAGCGTATTGCCCAGGTTCATCTGCGTCGCAGCCCAATCCACGGGATAGTCGCTCTTCGTAAAGATCTCCAGCGCTTTTCCGAAAGCGTCTATCGCCTCATCCAGCAGGACCATCGCCTTGTCGCCCGTCGCGTCTAATCCCTCATCTCTCAGTGCATTGGCCAGGTTGTTCTGCGTCGTGGCCCAGTCGTGAGGCAAGTCAGCCTTCGTTCGCACCTCCAGGGATTTGTGGTAGGCCGCTACCGCCTCTTCCAGCAGCGCCAGCGCCTTGTCGCCTGTCGCGCGCTGGCCCTCATCGTCCAGCGCCACGCCCAGGTTGTTCTCCATCATGGACCAGTCTTGGGGCTGATCCGCCTTCGTTGAAACCGCAAGCGCGCTTTGGTAAGCCTCCACCGACTCGCTCAGCAGAGCCATGCCCTTGTCGCCTTCGACGCGCTCACCCTCCCTGATCAGCGCCACGCCAAGGTTGCTTTCTGCCGCGGCCACTTGTCCTCGGTCGCCTGACGTGGTGTATTCGTGCGCCAGCGTCTGAAAGTTGCTCCCCGCCTCCGCCAGAAGAACCAGGCTTTGATCCGCCGGCGCGATTTCCCCCTCCCGAACCCGCGCGTTCGCCGTATCCCACACCGCATCCAGCCAAAGATCGTGGAACCCCGCATCGTCGGCATGTTTCTTGTGCTCTGCCTCCGCTTCGGTCAGAGCGCTTTCTGCCGCTTGCGTGGCCTCGTGGTACTGCAGCCGCAACTGGTCTGCGCCCGCCGCCTGCTCGCGCTGGTCGATCAGTTGCCGCAGACCGTCCCGCGCCTTGTCCACCGCCGCCTCCGCCACTTTTTCCGCCGCTCCGGCCGCCGCTTCGTCCGCCTCGATCTGCTTCTGCGTCGCATCCCCGGCCTGGTTGAAGTCCCGCGCCGCCGCCGCGTAGTCCTTCAGCGCAAACTCCGCCAGCGCCTTCTGCTCCGCCGTCGCCTGGTCCGCCTGCAGTTGCACGTTCTGCGCCCAGATCTGGACCTGCTCGTTCACCTGGTCGGCGCTGAAACCCATCGCCTTGGCAAACTCGTCCAGCTCCGCGGCCAGATACTGCTCCTGGCTCTGTGTCTGCGCGGCTTCGGCCTTCAGTCCGCTCACTTGCTTCTCCAGGCCCGTCACCTGCATCAGCGACCGGTTCAGGTACGCCTGAATCTGCGCCGGCCCCAGCAACGCCGGGTTCCCCACCGGCAACAGGCTCACCGTCACTGACGTCACCGAGGGCGAAAATCCCGTCACAAACTGGCCGCCGGCGGGTTGGTAAATCGCCAGCCCGCTGGCCCCTGTAATGTCAATGCGCAGATCGCCGCGCTGCGCCGCATCCGCTGAAACCTCAATCTGCGCCTGGCCGTCCGAATTCGTCACCTGGCGCGCCTCCGTGATCTTCACTCCGCTGTCCAGATACCACAGCGACACGCTCGCCGCTCTCACCGGCTTCGCCGGCGGCGGCAGCGCGTTTACCACCACCGTGATCTCCCGCGCCGGCTTCTGGGCAGTCGCCTCCACTGCCGCGCACCCCAGCAGCAACGGAACCGCCAATTCCAACCATGTCCTCATGGGGACGCTTTCCAGTCCAGTGCAGAAATCTGCCCTGCAGTCTAGCACGCCTCCACACCCGCCAACGTCAAGGCAATCGAGAGGCAACAGCAACCACCTGCAACCGGCAAAGCTCGGAGCGCGAAGTTACGCCACTCGAAGCCGGTGCCCTGAGTCGAAAGTTCACCAACAAATAGAACAGCCCCTGAGGGATGGCCGGCTCAGCACGAAAAAGAGTGCCCCATGCCTCGCTTCTCCAGTCATGGGAAACCCCAGAACTCCGATACGGCCCCGGTGTTCCCTGTCTTAGTCAAGCCCCCGCCCCACTGAAGCACCAGCCCCGATTGCCCCTAACTCGTTGATTTCTTGCTCCCTTGCTCCCTCGCTCCCTTGCTCCCTGCCTTTTGCAGATTATTTCCGCCAAATCGCTACACTCAAAACCAACGAGACAATCTACAAGGGGACTACTATGACCGATTTGACCGAAATGACCGATTTGAGCGAAGCAATCGGCGCGCAAGCGCCTAAATCCGTGGCCAAACCTGAAGACAATCCGGCCGTGGCGAGCTGCACCCGCGCCTGGGAGCGGGCCTACAGAAGGAAACTCCCCGAAATCAGAAAAGGCGAAAGCAAATGGGATGCCGAGAACGCTGGAAACAACGCTTACCAGCGTGCCATGCCGCCTCTGGCCGGCTACGAAAACATTCGGGACTTCATCGCCTGCGTCACCTACGGCCGTATCATCGACGCCGTCTGTCGCGACGATGCTCATGAGTTCTTCGAGGCCGCCAAGATCGCTCTCGGCGCCCTGCGCCACGAGCCCGAAAAAACAGATTTGGAGCAAAACAAAGGCGAATCTACCGGGTCAAAAAAATCTTGTGCATACCCCACTGGGGTATAGTTTAGGAGGTAACTCATTTAGAATCAGTAAACAGGCCTCCAAATGGCCCTTAAAATGCGCTGTTTTTGGCCCCCAATCGAGCCAAAATTGAGCATTTTGGGGCCCTTTTTACCCCGGAATTTACCCCAAAATCGGCCCATCCCGGCCGACCCTCCACCGCCCACAGGAGAGCTGTATCCTTCGCGCAGCGGGTGCCCCACCCTAGCTCCGCTAGGGTGGGTGCGACATTCGTCCTCGCCTCCGAACCCACCCGTTGCCTCATCCTTTGCAGCGGGGTGCCCCACCCTAGCTCCGCTAGGGTGGGTGCGACACCGTCCTCGCCTCCGCCCCCCCCGTTGCCCCATCCTTCGCGCAGCTTTTCGCCGGGTGCCCCGTCCTAGCTCTGCTAGGGCGGGAGCGACACCGTCCTCGCCTCCGAACCCACCCGTTGCCCCATCCTTCGCGCAGCTTTTCCGCGCGAAGGGTGGGATCCGCTACCGCGCGACGCCGTTACTTTTGTCGCGAAAGCCGAAAACTCCCAACCCGCTAACTCGCGAACGTGCGCGCCGGCGCACGCTAACTCGCCGAATTCGCTTGCCCCCAACCCCGCTCACCCCACTGCCCCCCTGCTAGCATTCTTCCTATGTCCAACTCGCCTCGCGTTCTTCCCCTCCTCCTCTGCGCCGTCTCCTTCCTCCCCGCACGCGCACAGAACACCGCGCTCGACCAGATCATGTCCAGCCAGAGCCGCGCCCGCATGGTCGGCCAGGTCGCGGTCGCGCCCGATGGCAAGCGCCTCGCCTGGATCCAGCGCGGCGAAATCCTCGTTGCTCCGCTCGACGACCTCGACAAGAGCCAGCGCATCACCGCCCCTTCCGCGTCCGGCGCGCGCTGCGCCGAATCCCAAATCGTCTGGTCGCCCGACTCCGCCGCTCTCGCTTTCTTCTCCGACTGCGCCCACCCTGGCCAGCAATCCGATCTCTATCTCGCGCGCCTCGACGGCTCGCCCGCCCGCCGCCTCTCTGAACTGCACGGCTTCGTTGACTCGCCCGTCTTCTCGCCCGACGGCCGCAGCATCGCCTTCCTCTACGTCGCAGGCGCCACGCGCCCCGCCGGCGCGCTCGCCGCAGAGCCGCTGCCCTCCGGCGTCATCGGCGAAGACCAAATCGAAATCCAGCGCGTTGCCCGCGTCACCATTCCTTCACCCTTGAATTGCGAGCCTTCCTCCACGCCCGGCACGAGCCCTCAAGCCTCCCAGGCTCCCTGCCTGATTGGACTCTTCAGCTTCCTCACGCCGCCCAATCTCCACGTCTACGAATTCGACTGGTCGCCCGATTCTCAATCCCTCGCCTACATCGCCGCCGACCCTCCCGGCCAAAACAACTGGTGGGTCGCCAAACTCTACACGCAGTCCCTCGTTGCCACGGCTGCCCCATCCTACGCGTCTGCTGTTGCCCCATCCTTTTCGTCCGCCGCGCCAAACGCCGGCGGACGAGAAGGGTGGGATCCCAAACCCACACCCATCCTCTCCCCCTCTGAAGTCGCCGGCCCGCTCCACGGCCTGCAAATCGCCGTGCCCCGCTGGTCGCCCGACGGCAAATTCATCGCTTTCATCGGCGGCCTCATGAGCGATCAGGGCGTCACCGGCGGCGACGTCTGGATCATTCCTGCATCGGGAGGCGAACCCCGCGATCTCACTCCTCGCCGGCCCACCTCCGCCGCGTCGATCACCTGGGGCCCCGGTGGTCTTCTTCACGTCCTTGAGCTCGCCGGCAGCAACTCCCAGCTCGTGCAAATCAATCCCGCCGATTTTTCGCGCGGCGCCGCCGTCGTTTCCGCCCCACTGTTCAGCGTCCCCGCATCTGTCGGTGCTGGCGGCTTCACTCACAGTCTCTCCGCAACCGCCGATCGCTCGCTTTTCGTCTTCACTGCCAGCAGCTTCAGCCATCCGCCTGAGGTCTACGCTGCCGGCGCGCACGTTCCCGCGCTTGCGGCCGCCTCTCCTGGCAATTTCCCCGGCCTCACTCAGCTCTCCCACTTCAACGACGGCCTCAAGCCTTCCTGGGGCGATGCCGTCTCTCTCAACTGGACCAACGATGGATTCCACATCCAGGGCTGGCTCCTGCTTCCCTTGCACTACGATCCCGCCCAAAAATATCCGCTCATCGTCGAGGTTCACGGCGGTCCTGCGTCTGCCGTCACCGCTCGCTGGGGCATGGGTGGTTCGCTCAGTCCTGCCATCTTCTCTGCGCTCGGTTACTTCGTCCTGCAGCCCAATCCCCGCGGCAGCTACGGCCAGGGCGAAGCCTTCACTCAGGCCAATCGCAAAGACTTCGGCTACGGCGATCTCCGCGACATCCTTGCCGGCGTCGACACCGTCCTGGCCAAATACCCCGTCGACCCCCAACGCATCGGTCTCACCGGATGGAGCTACGGCGGTTTCATGTCCATGTTCGCCGTCACCCAAACGCATCGCTTCCGCGCTGCTGTCGCCGGCGCCGGCATCTCCGACTGGGAGTCCTACTACGGCGAAAACTCCATCGACCAGTGGATGATTCCGTACTTCGGAGCCTCGGTTTACGACGACCCGAAGGTCTACGCCAAAAGCTCCGCCATCGACTTCATCAAGAACGTCACCACTCCCAGCCTGGTCCTCGTCGGCGATCGCGACGGCGAGTGCCCCGCGCCGCAGTCATTCGAGTTCTGGCACGCGCTCCACGATCTCAACATTGCCACCGAGTTGGTGGTCTACGCCAACGAGGGCCACGGCTTCGTGAACCCCGATCACCGCCGCGACGTCACTGAGCGCGCCGTCGACTGGTTCGCCCACTACATGCCCCCAACCAACTGAAGCCTCAGTCTCTTAGTCCCTCCCTGCCGGGTGCCCCGTCCT